>JABMMK010000046.1 GCA_013205605.1 Cytophagales bacterium
ATGTTTGACTGCTCTTATTTTAATATAAGAAAATTGTCATTATCCTTGTCTTGAATGCTAATTCTTCGATACCATGATTTAAACATGGTACCTCTTCTTTATTTCTATCAACACGTCAAAGAACTCTCTAAACTCAATTCTATATTCCACTATTTCTAGCCTTTATATCCTCTCGTTTTTGATCTAGCTGCGTTTAGCTAGTAATTGGGAGTGCAAAGATGCACGATTTATTTTTTTAGTCCAAATAATTTTAGAAATAAAATCAATTATTTTTTCGAGGTCTTGAATACTAAAATTCTAGAAAGATAAAATGTAATTTTTCTGCTTTCCATTTCCGACCAATAGATATTGCCCTTTGATTTTATTGAAATCTATAGGTGCTTGATAGTCAGTGATTTTAACCTTATTAATGCTGATGGCATTGCCTTGAATAGCTTTTCTAGCCTCACCTTTTGATGTACAAATCAAATATGAGCATCCCACACTAATTAAATCGGTTATATTGGTACATTCAGCTAATAATTCACTTGATATTTGATGAATGGGTAATTGGGCTAACAATTTTTCAGAGGCATTTTCGAGTTTTTCGATCGCATCTTTTGAAAATAATAGTTCCGACGCCTCCATCACTAATGCTGTTATGGACTCCCCGTGAACGCGCGTGGTGACCTCAGCGGCAATGGCCTTTTGAAGAATTCTAAGGTGCGGCGCTTCCGCATGCTCATTTTCTAACTTCTCTATTTGAGTTTGATTATATAAGGTAAAAACTCTAATCAACCTCGAAACATCCGCATCCGCAGCATTCAGCCAAAATTGGTAAAATTGATACGGACTCGTCTTTTCAGCATCTAACCAAATATTGCCTGATTCAGATTTACCAAACTTAGTTCCATCTGACTTAGTGACTAATGGTGTGGTCAAAGCATAAGCGGCCCGTTCTGTCACTTCCTCATCATGCCCCTCTTTTCTTCGAATCAACTCCGTTCCCGTCGTTATATTTCCCCACTGATCCGAACCGCCCATCTGTAAACGGACATTTTTAGTTTTATATAAATGGTAAAAGTCGTATCCCTGTAACAATTGATACGAAAATTCAGTAAAAGAAATACCAGTCTCTAAACGTGTTTTTACAGAGTCTTTTGACATCATATAATTAACCGTTAAAAATTTCCCCGCTTCTCGTAAAAATCCTAAAAAACTAAATTCTTTAAACCAATCATAATTATTGACAAGCTCAGCCGAATTAACACCCGATCCAAACTCCAAAAAGTTTTCTAATTGTTTTTGAATCCCTATTTGATTATCCCTCAAGGTCTGCTCTGATAAAAACTCTCGCTCTGCCGATTTTCCAGATGGATCCCCAATCATGCCCGTAGCTCCTCCCACTAAGGCAATGGGTTTGTGGCCGGCCAATTGGAAATGCTTTAAAAGCATAATAGCAGCTAAATTTCCGATGTGAAGACTGGGTGCAGTTGGGTCAAAACCGATATACGCCACCGTCATCTCCTTCTTTAGGAATTCTTCTAAGCCTGGAATCATGTCGTGTAACATGCCGCGCCAACGTAATTCTTCGATGAAATTGATCTTCATATATTCAAACCCTTTATTTATTTGCGATCGACAGCTTAAGAAATGGACTTCCATGCATCTCTATATCTTCTTAACCCAATCGGGTTGCAAAAATAACAATATCCAGTTAATTTATTGCACCTTGAAAAATAAGCAAGCATCACCATAACTCAAAAACCGATAATCTTCCAAGATAGCTTCCTGATAAACTTGCTTCCAAGCATCGCCAATGATCGCTGATACCAAAACCAATAAAGTGGATTTTGGTTGGTGGAAATTGGTTATAATGGCATCACAAAATCGCAACTGATATTCAGGCATGATCAAAAGCTCCGTGGAAATAACCCATTCTTGAATCCCATTTAATTGCATAAATGTCAACACTTTTTCCAGAGAATCTTTTGTTTGGATTAATGGATTACGGGGTAAATAGGGGAATTCTTTAGGAATATTTAAACCTGTTTCCGGGATATCTAGTCCTTCTATTAACCAAACTCCGGCCCAATAAAGACTTTCTAATGCACGCAATGAGGTGGTGCCAACGGGAAT
This sequence comes from Cytophagales bacterium, assembly GCA_013205605.1. Lineage (GTDB taxonomy): Bacteria > Bacteroidota > Bacteroidia > Cytophagales > Spirosomataceae > Aquirufa. The sequence continues at coordinate 2,119 of JABMMK010000046.1, forward strand.
GTAGGGACCTTCATGATCCTGTAGATTTCGAATAAATTCTTTGGAGAAAATGAGTTGTTCCCGGTGCATCGGGTGGTTTTGAACATTTTCTTCTTTGACAGGTAAAAAAGTGCCTGCGCCCACATGAAGCGTTAAATAAAGGGTCTTAATTCCTCGTTTTTCTAGCCCATTGAAAACTTCCTGTGAAAAATGTAAGGAGGCCGTCGGGGCAGCAACCGCCCCTGATTCTTTCGAAAATATGGTTTGATATCGGTTTTTGTCCTCTGCGCCAACCTCCCTATCCATATACGGAGGTAAGGGTATTTGGCCTACCGCATCTAAAATTTCAGCGAAAGGAATAGGCTCATCCCAGGTAATTTTAATTAAATTTTCATTTCTTGCATGCCAATGAAATGTTAAAAAAATCTCTGTGGCATCGATATAGATGGATCGCTTGATTTGCTCGTTGGCCTTCCATCTTTTTTTATTGCCTACTAAACATTCCCAAATGGATTCTGTATCCTGATTAAGGATTGATTGTGTCGCCAAATCCCCTTGAAAAGGTTTTAGCAGAAATACTTCAATTTTAGGACCTGAATCTTTTGTCAGATTAATTCTGGCCGGTATAACCTTTGTATTGTTAAATATTAATAACCCATTCTCAGGTAAAAGTGCTGGTAAGTCTTTGAAAATTTGGTGATTAGTTTTACCTGATTCATACACGAAGAGCTTGGAGTCGTCCCGATTGATTAATGGGAAAATTGCGATTTTTTCCTCCGGCAAAGGATAATCGTAATCCTGAATGAAGATATTCGGCATATTGGATTTCATCCCAATGAATCTGATTTCGGCAAACTTAATAACCTAGCAGGTAAATAAATAAACCAAAGCAATAATATACAAATTCCAACCATTGGCACGTAGGTAAAGTCTTGGTTTCTAGTTCTTTCGTCATTCAACAACAAAAGGGTCCTTAGGATTAAAATTAAATAGGTATGAATGGCGACAGGTAAAAAATGAAGCCAATCGATGCATATTTTTTTGATATTTTCTGGAGCTTTATCCGGAAAGAGGCGGTTTAGTGAGTCCAAACGGGTAGCAGGAATTTTTTCAACCGTTTTGATTAATAATAAAATTAAAATATTTAAAACGGTAATAACGACTGCCAATAAATAAAAGACCTCGGCTTTAGGTAAAAAACCATCTCCTCTGCCCGTCTCGCCAAAATGTACCGCCACTGGATCAGGTAATCCTCGGTAAATAAATAAAAGAGTAATGCCAAGACTTAATAAAGTAAAGATTCTTAGTACACGAGAAAGGAAATAATCGATCGACATATTTTTGAAATTGTCCACAAAATTACTTTTGAAATCTTGGATGACCTAATCTTTATCTTTATTCTCTCATGTAAAGGTATATTTTTGTCAAATATTTGAAATAAAGGCCGAAAAAAGTATTTTTGTCCTCCACAAAAGATGAACGATGCGTATATATACAAAAAATGGTGATCAAGGTTTCACTAGGTTAGCTGATGGCCAAGACTTATTAAAGTCGGATGTTCGTTTAGCTGCGATTGGGGATGTGGATGAGTTAAATTCATTTATAGGGTTACTTATTTGTAAAGTTCCTGAAGAATTGACTCAAAAATTAATAAAAATCCAACAAAGTTTATTTGTTTTGGGGGCTCATATTGCCACAGATTCAAAGGAATATTTGGGCAACATGAAATTGATATCCATGCAGGATATTGTTTCATTAGAGGAAATGATTGATGAAATGGACGCTAATCTAGAGCCCATGAGGTTTTTTATTTTACCCGGTGGCCACGAGACGATTGCCACAGCACAAATTACGCGAACGGTTTGTAGGCGTGCTGAGCGAAGTTTAATTCAATGGATAAAACCCATTCAAAATGAAGATTACGCGATATCAATTGTATATTTAAATAGATTGTCCGATTATTTATTTATGATGTGTCGATTATTACATAAAACATTAGGCGTTCCAGAAACACCTTGGAATTCTGGTAAATAAGAATATTAAAAAATGGAAATTCAAATACACCCTATTCAAAAGTCAAGAATCGATGAAGTCGATTTTAATAATTTAGCTTTTGGACGTAGTTTTGCGGATCATATGTTGATCGCTGAATATGCCAATGGCGCTTGGCAATCGATGACTATTCAGCCTTATGGTCCACTGAGCTATCAACCAGCCATGATGTCCATTCATTATGGCCAGTCGATTTTTGAGGGGATGAAGGGATATCGTTCTGCGAAAGGGGATGTTTTAGTCTTTCGCCCAGAAGAGAATTTCAAACGTTTTAATAAATCGGCTGTTCGTATGTGCATGCCTGAGATCCCTGAGGAGATTTTTTTAGGCGGTTTGAAAAAGTTGTTGGAAATAGATAATGCCTGGGTGCCCAATAAAGAAGGTTGTTCTTTATATATACGCCCATTTATGTTTGCTACTGACGAATATGTGGGTGTAAGTCCTTCTACCACATATAAATTTATTATATTCAATTGCCCAGTGGGCTCGTATTATTCTAAGCCTTTGAAAGTGCGAGTGGAGACTGAATACATACGTGCTGCCAAAGGTGGAGTGGGTTTTGCAAAAAATGCAGGTAATTATGGAAGCTCTTTATTTGCAACTCAAAAAGCGATGCAAGCGGGTTATGACCAAATTATTTGGACGGATGCTGCCACACATCAATATGTGGAAGAAGCTGGAACCATGAATTTGATGTTTATGGTGGGAGGTTCATTGGTGACGGCGCCAACTGGCGATACCATTTTAGATGGGGTAACTCGAAAGTCAGTTATTCAAATTGCGAAAGACTGGGGAATCAATGTGCAAGAACGCCAATTGTCGGTCAAAGAGTTGGTCAGTGGTATTTTAGATGGATCCGTGACTGAAGCGTTTGGAGCAGGTACAGCAGCTGTTATCGCTCCGATTCAAACCATTGGTTTTGAGGGAAAAGATTATCAATTGCCTGATAAAAAAGAATCAGATTTTTCTAGCAAAGTTTTCACTGAAATCAATCAAGTTAGACTAGGTGAGATCGAAGATTCGCGTGGTTGGGTTTGGAAAGTTTAATTTTTCCTTGAAAAAACAAGTTTGATTCCTGGGTCCTTAACCGTACTTACGTCTTGTAAGATCACGAGTGTGTTTTTGTCTTTTTCCCAAATAATTTTATTGCCCTCGATTTTGGAGGCTCCAAATTTCACTTGTAAATAGGTGGTGAATTTTGCCTTCAGTTCTTCTACTTGAGATTTTGTTTCTACAAAAATATCAAAATCAATCTCAGTTAATTTTTGTTGGTTATCGCTGAGGTAGGAAATATCTGTAAAATTCAGATCGCTGTTATCAAAATAGAGTGTATAAGATTTGCCATTAGCTGGTTGGTTTTCCGCTAATTCAAGTTTTTCTTGTAATGAGTCTATCGAAATACCCCACTCCTTATTTCTAACAACTCCATTCGAACTTACCGTGATTTTTTGAACCATATCACCACTTTGTTCCCAAGCATTTAAAACCCTTTGCTCTATTTCGGAGGTATTTAATGCTCCTTCCTTTCCTTTTTCCTGCGATGAGTTGCATGAGAAAAACACTAGGGTGGAAGTTAAAATTAAAACGATTGATTTGGCGGTCATGTGGATAAGGCGATTGAAATCTTTTCTCATGTTTTCTAGAAAGGGATTTGAAAATCAAAATTATTGAAATGATTCAGAAAAAGTGCTAACTAACAAAATAAATGTTATTTTTGTAATGATTTAACGGTTGCTTCAAAATATTTAAAATATATAAGATTATTAGTGGTTAGGTATTATCAAAATAGGTCGGTTATTAACTGGCCTATTTTTTTATGGGTCTAATCCCTCTAATTGATCTTTTAGTAGGGTTTAAAATTCTCTTCCAATTCCGATCACCATGCCTATTTTACTTCCATTGGTAACAGGAAAACCAAATTTGCAGACTAAATTATAATAGGTAACCACGTCAAAACCTAAACCACCCCCAGAAATCCATTGGTTAACTAGCTTGTTTTCATTGGCTGAAAAGTTGTTGTTCACATAAGCAAAGTCATAGAAAGCGGTGGGGTAAATAGCAATAGGGATTTGATTAAATTGTTTGATCGGCAAAAACGGTAGTTTAAAAACCTTATTTAACAATTGGAATTTGATCGTATTTCTATTTAAAAAAAAGGATGTTCCATCTAACACGTTAAGTTCATACCCACGTACAATTTCATTTCCATATCCAAGGCCTCTAATATTTGCGTAAGGAATATTCGTGTTTTTTGAAATTTTACCTTTGACCTGTGTGGTGAGGAAAAAATGGGAGCCTAAATCAAAAAAGTAGGCAATGGCTCCGGTTATTTCCCAGAAATCTACCTGGTCAGCCGGCAGAAGTCCTACTTTATTGAACGTAATGTCAAATTTTCGACCTCTCAAAGGGTAGGCAATTAAATCCCTAAAATCATAGGAATAGGTGTAAAGTAATTGGGTGAAATTTTGTTCTTTCGTATTGAGCGTAAAATACGTGGGGTTCAATTTTACGATGGTGTCTGAAATAACGGTATGTGTGTATTTCAACTCTAAAGTCTGAAGGTCGTAAAATTTAAATCTTTTTCGCAGGGTGATTCCCCCAGTCCACCTTTCGCGCAATATTTTTTCGGTCGTCAAATATTGCAAAGTATCATTTCGGGTTTTGTAGGGCATTGTTTTGGATGTGGAATAGCTTGCGTTGATGGCTAAACCCAATGTTTTTTTCTTGTCTAGATAAGGATTGCTATACGTGAAATCAAGTCTTTGAGTAAATCCAGTTTCTGCTTTAATCATTAATTTTTCGTTTCGACCTTGGAAGTTGTTGTGAATAAAATGGATCCCATAAATGGATCTATTTAAATCACGACCTCGTGACCACCAGTCATTTAGATTTCGGTCGGCCAGTTGAAAAATGGGGTATCCCAAGATATACCATTGTTCAAGAAATTCAAATGAAATTTTCAGGTGCCCATTGGGTAATTGGTTTAAATCGGCTTTGACCCAAATGAATAAATTGGTATTCATCAATTTGCGCCGATTGTATTCTAATCTTGCATCTAAGGTATTAATGGCTACTGAATCACCGGGATTCAAATCTAATTCCCTAATAAGAATTTGATTTTTTGTTTTTTCATTCCCTCTGAAAACAATGCTATCGATGTGAATAAATTGCCCGCTTGCTGAATAGGCAAAAGAGATCAATAAAATGATGGTGGGCATTCGCATTTCCTAAATTTAAGGAATATGGCTGAAACAAAATTTAAAACGATATTAATTTATTCGAAAATGATCGATTCTGTTTGTTTATTCCATGTTTCAAATAAAGCCAAATATTTCTGTTCAATGATGGGCCTTTTTATTTTCAAAGTGGGGGTAAGGCAATTGTTCTCAATCGTCCAGTCCTCCTTTAATACGATCATTTTTGATAGGTGTTCGTATTTCTTGAAATGAGGGTTGGTATTTTCCATTAAGTCTTCTAGGTTTTTAATTAAAGTACTCGGTTCTAATTTTTTCCCTTCCAAACTTAAAACAATTAACGCAATGGGTTGGGGTAAATTGATGCCAACGACGCAGCATTGTTCTATATGTGAATCTATTGACAGATTATTTTCGATCGGAGCGGGTGATACATAATGTCCTTTGGATGTTTTAAAATTATCTTTTACTCTTCCTATGATAGATAAAAAGCCATTTGAATCTATTTCACCCATGTCGCCTGTCTTTAACCAACCATCTACAAAAAGTTCTTGGGTCAATTGTTCTTCCTTATAATATCCCCATGAATTATAGTCCGCTTTCATTTGAATTTCTTTCGTTTCAGGGTCAATTCTAGTTTGGCAATTCTCGTGAATTTTGCCTACTGTGCCAATTCTTATTTCATCTCGCGGCATGAGTGAGTTCAAACCTATGTTTTCGGTCATTCCGTAGGCTTCTTGAATGAAAAAATCAATTTTTTGATACCATTTTAATAATGCTGGTGGCATCGGCGCGGCTCCAGTGAGCATCAAAATAGCTTTGTCTAAACCAAGTCCTTTTTTGATTTTATTCTTAATGATTTGTTTTAAAATGGGGACTCTTAATAGTAAGTCTAGTTTTTTTTGCCCTCCAATTTTTTCTAAAATTCCTTCTTGAAATTTACTCCAAATTCTGGGTACGGCGAGGAAGTGAGTAGGATTTGCCCGATGTAAATTCTCTTTAAAGGTCAATAGATTTTCTACGAAATAGATGGTTCCGCCTGCAGCGATGCTGGCAAATTCGACAATATTCCTTTCGGCAATATGGCATAAGGGTAAATAGGAGATAAATCTTGCGTTTGGCGTATCTAAATGGGCAATTTTCCTC
>JABMMK010000047.1 GCA_013205605.1 Cytophagales bacterium
ATGCGCGCGAATACGGGCGAGCGAAATACAGCATTTGGTAACTCAGCGCTACAATCTAATTCGGTAGGTACAGATAATACCGCCGTGGGGTATTTTGCCTTGCAAAAAAATACGGCAACAACAACTTATGGTACTCTCAATACAGCCATGGGTTCTTATTCGTTGCAGTCCAATACATCAGGTAAAAGAAATTCAGCGGTAGGGGCATTTTCTTTGCAAAATAATGATACAGGCTATGATAATTCTGCCTTTGGTTATTATTCTTTGTTGACTAATACGTCAGGCTATAAAAATACGGCTTATGGGCATAGTTCGTTAAGAGATAATAAGACAGGTAAATTTAATACTGCCAGTGGGGCTCTCTCGCTAGCAGCAAATACAGAGGGTTCAGATAATACAGCCAATGGATATGGTTCTCTGAATCGAAATACGACAGGGTATTCCAATACTGCTCATGGGGCTTATTCGCTAATATATAACACAACAGGATATAATAATGCTGCTTTTGGGAATAATGCGTTGCAAAATAACAAAGAGGGTTATCAAAATACGGCTATCGGAATGTCTTCCCTATTTACTAATGAGAGTGGTGATGAAAATATTGGCATTGGGTACGGAGCGGGAAATACGAATACCACTGGAAATAGAAATACCATTATCGGGGTTAACGCGGATGTAGCCTATAAAGACCTATTTAACACGACGGTGATTGGCTACAATGCAAAGGCCACATCGAGTAATACGATTGTTTTGGGGAATCCTTTGGTTTATCGAATTGGCGGACCGGTGGGTTGGACCTCTTCCTCCGATGTTCGCATCAAGAAAAATATCAGGGATACTCATTATGGTTTGTCTACAGTCATGCAATTAAGACCTGTGGAGTATACCTTAATTAGCAGTGATTTGAAACAAGTTGGATTTATCGCACAGGAGGTCAACAAACTCGTTCCCGAGGTCATCACGGGAGTCGAAGGGGATCTTGAAAAGGGGGAAATACTCGGAATAACCTACGCAAATTTAGTAGCGGTATTAACCAAGGCCATTCAAGAGCAACAATTGCAAATAGAAGCGCAGCAAAAAAAAATAGACTATCTGATAAAATTAGTGGAGAACCAAAAATAATCGCTGATCGGCTGAATCAATAGCCTACAGGATTAAGATCTTATTTAGAACACAATAGTTTATAAAACCAAGGGATTTTATCCTTTGGTTTTATTGTTTTACAAACATAAATGATTCATTCAATAAAATCAATTGATAGCTTGTTGACCTACTCGCTATATTGGATTTAAAAATGTTCATTTCTACTAAATTTTGTAGGTCCCTTGTGGCAGTGGCTTTCGACGCACCTGTGATTCCTATGTATTTTTGGACATTCATACCCCCTTGGAAGCCATCTGGTCCGGCTTCGAACATTCGATGGATGGCTTTTCTTTGACGTTCATTTAACAAAGAATCATGCCGATTGAAAAAATGGAATTTTGCAATGGTCAGCGTAATCATTTGATCTGCGCTGGTTTGAGCTTCTTGTAAAATCCTTAAAAACCAATCAATCCACTCCGAAATATCAAGACTTTTTTCCGCCTTTTGTAAGGCCTCATAATATGCTTTGCGATGCTTCTCAATGGCTAGTGAAATGCTAAATGGTAAGGGGAAATTGAGCCCCTGTGAAAGAGCCTTCTCCGCGATAGCTCGACCAATGCGGCCATTTCCATCTTCAAATGGGTGAATGGATTCAAAATACAAATGTGCTACAGCTGCTTTAACAGGTGGTGAAAGATAAGTGGACTCATTAAACCATTCGATAAATCGGGCCATCTCCGAAGGGACAGTGGCGGATGGTGGCGCCTCATAATTAATTTTGGGATTAGCAAAAGAACCCGATATAATTTGCATGGGGGCTTTTTGCTTCCGGTATTCTCCCGCATGAATATTTTTTTGATTTCCCAAAAGACTTGTATGCCATTCTTTCAATTGTGATTCACTCAGTTCCTGAGCATAGGTCTCCCGTACTTGTAAAAGCATTTTACTTACCCCTATGGCATTTTTATCTTTGGGGTTTTGTTGGACTATTAATCCCAAATTATGCTCGATAGAGGACATGATTTGGATTTTACTAAAAAATTCTCCCTCAATTTCAGACGTTTTAATTGCCTCCAAAATTAAAATTTCCATCAACATGGATATGCTCAAATCCTCAGGAAGTGCTGCTAATTTACCATTTATTTCCCCAGATTTCAACATAATAGCACCTACTACAGGCTCCAGATGGGTCGTTGTAAATTTGAATTGAGGCCAATTTTCGCGTTGCCAATTGTACATGATGAGCCGATTAATTTTCTATTCGGCTCAAATATAATCATTTTTTGAGCCGAATAAAATTTTATTCGGCTCATGATTATATTATTTTCCCCTAAGTTCTTAATTAAATTTGTTTGGATAGCCTACCGAAAACCTATAATGGCCAACATACGTCCGGTAACTCCTTTTTCTTTGCGATGAGAAAAGAAAAGGTCATTGTTTTCAACGGTACAAAATTCAGAAATTTCTATTTGGGAAATGCCTAAAGAACGTAATTGCGCTTCATTGCTTGCTTTTAAATCTACATGCCAGCGTTCAGCGCGCATCTCTTTAAACTCAAACTGTTCGGCCACTTCATCGCCCACTTCAAAATGGGCTAAACTAATGC
>JABMMK010000048.1 GCA_013205605.1 Cytophagales bacterium
GAAAAAAATAATACCTAAAAATAAATTTCTTATATAATTTGCAAAATAATTTTTAACTTGCCTACTGAAAAAATCGACTAACCATTTTTTTCATAAAATCTACACAATTATATCTTTAAAATAATGGCTAAAAATTTAAAACTCAGTTTAATCGCAATCTTGTCCGTATTAGGAATATTTCAGCTTCAGGCTCAAAACACTCCTAAAATCAATGGTGTCCCAGGAGGTATTTCAATTGGGGGACTTCACGACTTTCAGAGTAAATTTGTGGCGACAGGTTGTCCAAATGGATACGATTGGACCTTCAAAACTGCTAACGGCTTTGTTGGTGACTTAGCAGCTGATTGGGATATTGCATATGGAACAGGAACAGGCTCCAATTTTGCTGTAGATGTGTTTACAGTATCATTAGGTATCGGTGAGGGAAAAGATCCTTATTATTATTCAGTACAATGTAAGAACTCATTGGAAGTTGCTGAAGGCCCTACTACAGTTGTATGGATTAACATGAATAAATTCGCTTCTACAACGGATCCTAAACCAAGACAAATTGAAAAAATATGTGCTGATATCGAGAATCCAAATTCAGGGGGAGTTACATTGAAAGCTGAAGGATGTTACGAAAGAACTATTTGGACGCAACCTAACGGAGTCAAATTAACTAGTGGAAATAACTATTTAACTTTAACAGGTGCCTACCAAGAGGGAACATATAAAGTTGTTTGTCTTTTTGACAATGTGGTTTCTCCAACAGTAATTGAATCTAAAGAAGGTTCAGTAGGTGGTATTTTAAGAGCTTACGCTCCACCAGCAATATCTGCTTCGGCTGAAGGACCCGTTGATCAATGGACTAAAGAAATTTGCAAAGGAGAAGGTAAATTAATTACTTCATCTATTTCTGACGCAAAATATATAGCATATCAAAAATACTTTGACTTCAAATGGATGGCTGGTGATTATGGTGCAGAGTCTAAAGGGGCTACTGGAGTAAACACTAACAAATTAACTGCATTCCAAAAAGGAAGCTATCGTTTGACCGCCCGATCATTAACAGGTTGTGGTACATCTGAATCAAACGGAATCAACATCTGGTATATTGAACTTAAGAAACCAGTAATCGCTGGAAATTCAAATTTCTGCTTAGATTCATTTACGACATTGTCAGTTGACTCAGCTTCTTTAGTATTAAACGAAGGTTATTTAATGCCGGCTAAGAAAACTTATCCAGTTAAGTTTAGATGGTATGTGGATGGTTTAGAAGATACTAAATTGGGTAATTTGTCTAGCATTAAAGTTAGCAGCAACCAAGTGGTTACGGTAGATTATATTTCAAGTTACGATTGTCAATCAGATCAATCTGATGCTAAAACAATTATTAACTATGCACGTCCTAAGACTCCAACGATTACCGCATTGACAAAATTAGGATTCTGTGAAGGAACACCAATCGCTGCAAAATTACAATCTTCATTGGATAGCTTAAGTGGCGCGGCTACTAAGTTCCTTTGGAGTAATGCTTTAACAACAAGAGAAGTTGATATCAATAAAGCGGGACTTTATACAGTTAAAGTGATTGACATCAATGAATGTGTTTCATTATCATCAGATGCTACTGAGGTAAAAGTATTGCCATTGCCAGCTGCTCCAGTGATTGCAGCAGGTGGTCCAACGATTTTCTGTCAAAGAGCTGATGCTGATTTTGGTACATTCAATTCTGTAACCTTAACGGCAACTTCAGTCAATGATGTAACTTGGTACGGTAAACTAAGCACTGCTAAATTATTAGCCGGCAAAGTTCTAGCTGGAGTTAAAACAAGTGATACTTATTTCACAACAGCTACTGATTTAAATGGCTGTATCTCTAAAAATTCAAATGAAATTAAGGTTACGGTTCAAACTAACCCTGCCATAACTTCTGATACTAAAATTGCTAAGGAAGGTGTTTATACCATCAAAGCACTTAATTTCCCATCAGCAGCAACGGCTAATGCTACAAGCGCTGGTGAATATGAGTGGAAGTTTGGTTCAGCTGCCTTGATTTCAAAAACATTCGTATCGAAAGTAAAAACAGCTGGTGATTATACTACACGTAGAAAATACCTTTATACCATTGAAGGTACACCATTAACATGTTGGACTGATTTAGTGAAATATGCTTATGTAGTAGATCCCGAATTTAAAGGTGTTGCGATTTATCCAAATCCAATAACAAGTTCAAATGTTACCATCGAAATCTTAGAAGATTGGACTGGAGCAGATGTATCTATTTATGATATGGTTGGTCGTCCAGTATTTGCAGGTAAAATTGCAAGCTCAGATGGAACAGACGGAAGAAACACATTGAATGTAGGTGGTTTAGGAAACGGAATCTACATACTTCAAGTGAAGTCTACAGCGGATAAATCATATGTAGGTAAGATTATTGTAAACAAATAATCTTCTATTCAAGTTACATATTAAGCCATTCTGGAAAACCAGAATGGCTTTTTTTATGAAAAAATCAACTATCACATATCTTCTATTTTTAATCTCGCTGGCTACTTCTGGACAATGGAATACCATTCCTTTGCCTACTGCAGCTTCATTTAGAGCCCTTAAATCTTTTAAAAATGAAATCTGGATGGGCGGAACTAAGGGAACCTATATTCATTCTAAGGACGAAGGAATAACTTGGGAAGTCAAACAAGTTCCGGGGGCAGAAAATTTAGACTTTAGAGACCTTATTATCTTAAATGAAAAAGAGATTATTTTGATGAGTGCCGGACCATCTGAAAAAGATGCAGCTAAACTCTATAAAACACAGGATGGAGGGCAATCATGGGAAATAATACTGCATATAAAAGAACCTAAATACTTTTTTGACGCAATTGCATGGGATCATAAAAAAGGAATAGGCTATTTATTATCTGATCCCATCGAACAAAAATTTGTGCTTTTAAAAATACTACAAAACGGAAGCAAAATTGAGCCCATTAACTTAATCCATTTCCCTACATTATTGCCGAGAGAAGCAGCTTTTGCGGCAAGTGGATCAAGTTTACTCTGGATGAATAAAAAATTAACCATTATTTCAGGAGGGGGGCATTATGCCAGAATATTTCAAAGCTTAAATGCAAATCTGACCTCTTGGGAGATCACACATAATGAAATTCAAGCAGATACAAGTAGTGGATATTTTACGATTGCTGCCAAAAATAAAAACCATTTTTGGGTTGCAGGGGGAAATTATTTAAATCTTAATTCGAGCGAAATTCCCATAATAGAAACTAAAGATGGAGGCAAAAATTGGACCCCTATCAAAAGCCCACTACCTAATAACTATTACATCGAAAAAGTTATTTGGTCGAGTCCGTATTGGATTGTAACAGGACCTGCTGGAAGTTATGCTTTCCATCCCAAATTAAGCCAATGGAAAAAATTAAGTGAGAGTCACTACCATAATATTATAACCACAAAGCATAAAATAATTGGCGTAGGTGCCAAAGGTCAAATTGGATACTTCAATAAATCAGAGTTACAAGCCCTATTTTTTCCTAAAAAATAAGGAAATCGGCGTGCCTTCCAATTTAAATGCTTTCCGCATTTGATTCTCTAAATACCTTTCATAACTCTCCTTGATATATTGAGGCAAATTACAGAAGAAAATAAACGTAGGGTATGGAGTGGACACCTGCGTGCAATACTTAATCTTTATATATTTTCCTTTCCATGCAGGAGGAGGATAATTTTGAATAACTTCTAACATGACATCATTCAACTTGGATGTTGACACTTTTTGCGACCTATTCTCAAATACTTCGAGCATTTTCTCAACTACCTGAAAAATTCGCTTCTTTTCTAATACTGAAGTAAATATAACAGGCATGTAGTTTAAGGGCGCTAAACGCTCTTTCAGGGCATTCTCAAGCTTAATAGAAGTATTAGTGTCCTTGGCAACTAAATCCCATTTATTAATCATTAAAACAATTCCCTTTTTGGCTTTATCAGCCATACTAATGATGTTCATGTCCTGAGCCTCCAATCCCGTATTATGGTCTATGGTCGTTGCGTCAATCAATATAATGGCTATATCACATTCTTCTAAAGCTTTTATGGACCTCAAAACAGAATAGTACTCGATGTTGTCATCTACACGTGCTTTCCGCCTTATTCCAGCAGTATCAGTGATAATAAAATCTTTGCCATAAAGCGTATAGTGATTTTGAATCGCATCCCGAGTAGTACCAGCCAAATCAGTCACAATCGAACGATCTTTACCTAATAAAGCATTTAAAAATGAAGATTTCCCTACATTGGGTCTTCCTAAAATAGCGACTCTTGGCACACCGGCTTCAGGGTTTTCCTCGCCCTCTTCTTCAAAATGAGAAATCATGACGTCCAACATATCTCCAGTCCCACTACCACTTTCAGCAGCTATAGGGAAGGGATCACCTAATCCTAACTCATAAAATTCTGCGGCAGCATAGGCCTTTTCATGTGTATCCGCCTTATTTGCGATTAAAATGACAGGTTTTTTAGATTTTCTTAAAACTTTTGCAAAGTCCTTATCCAAATCAGTCAATCCTGTTTGGCAATCCACCACAAACAATAAAACGTTGGATTCTTCAATGGCCATTTCAACTTGCTCGCGAATGGCGCCTTCAAAAATATCCTCAGACCCATGGACATATCCACCCGTATCAATAACAGTAAAAAATTTACCTGTCCACTGTCCATATCCATAATGACGATCTCGAGTTACCCCCGACATATTATCCATGATGGCTTTTCTTTGCTCAATCAAACGATTAAAAAGTGTTGATTTACCAACATTTGGACGACCTACAATTGCAATTATATTTGACATTTTATTATTTAATTAATCGAGTGCATACCCGAATGAACGCAATTTATCTGCCTTTCCCCGCCAATCTGGCTCAACTTTAACAAATTGCTCTAAAAATACATGTTTACCAAAAAACTTCTCTAATTCGGCTCGAGCTTGAATACCTACCTTTTTTATACTCTCTCCCTTATGACCTATCAAAATGGCGCGTTGGGAAACACGCTCAACATAGATTTCAGAAGCAATTCGAATGATAGTTTCTTCCTCCTTAAAAGAAGTAACTACCACCTCACAAGAATAAGGAATCTCCTTTTTATAATTTAAAAAAATCTTCTCCCGAATAATTTCTGAAGCAAAAAAGCGCTCTGGTTTGTCTGTCAACTCATCCTTATCAAAAAATGGAGGATGTACAGGTAACTTCTCAACTATATGAGTAAATATTTGATCTAAATGTACTCCTTCTAAAGCGGAAATGGGCAAAATCACCTTTCTAGGGAAAATTTCCTTCCAATAATCCAGACAAACCTGAAGTTTCTCAGAACCAACCAAGTCGATTTTATTAATCAAAACTAAAATAGGAGTATCTGTGTGATCCTTCCAATTAGTCAAAAAATCTAAATCCTCATACGTATCAAAAACATCTGTTACATATAAAACAACATCAGCATCTTCTAATGAACTTCTAACAAATGCCATCATCGACTTATGCAACTCATATTTAGGCATTAAAACACCAGGAGTATCGGAATACACAATTTGATATTCATCATCTCCCAACACGCCATTAAGCATACCTAAAATCCTGTGTCGCGTAGTTTGGGCCTTAGAACTAACGATAGACAAACGCTCGCCAACTAAAGCATTCATCAAAGTGCTTTTGCCAACATTGGGCTTGCCAATAATACTAATAAAACCTGCTTTATGCTGCTGGGCCATATTTTTTTGTACTGCCCAAAAAAGGGTGGGATTGTAAATTTTAACAAAGATACTTGTTTTTATGCGAAAAACACTGCACCTTTGCACTCCAATTATATCGCGGGGCGGAGCAGTTGGTAGCTCGTTGGGCTCATAACCC
>JABMMK010000049.1 GCA_013205605.1 Cytophagales bacterium
AATTTCGAAGGACTTTGGGCCGAACCAAACAAATGTCGTTTTGATCCGACCCGGTGGTAGAACGTCTTATCCTGCTTTTTGGATTCGTGATTATGCGATGTCCATTGAAACTGGATATGTATCCGAAAAGGAACAAAAACATATGTTGGACTTGACTGCGAGCACGCAATCCGATAGCCTGATACGAACTAAATGGGGTACTAGCATCCCAAAAGGTTCCATTGCCGATCACATTCGGATCGATGATGGAAAGCCTATTTATTTCCCAGGGACCTATAGTTTTGAAAATCAAGGGGATAAAAAATGGGGTATGCAGCCACCCTTTTGTGATCAGTTTTTTTTCATTCAAATGGCCTATTTGTATGTTAAATCTTTTTCTAAAACGACGGAGTTATCGAAAGAAATTAAAGGGGTAAAACTGATTGACCGATTGGAACAGGCGTATCAAATGCCGCCTTACGACCCTCAATCTAAATTGGTGCACGTGGACGATAGCAACAGAGGAGTTGATTTTGGATTCCGGGATGCCATTTATATTACAGGAAAATTATGTTACGCCTCCCTTTTAAAATATCATGCAGCAATTCAAATGGCCTATTTGTTTACTAAAATGGGAAATAAATCGAAGGCTTTAGCATATCAACAAGAGGCAAATATTTTGAAGATTTCGATTATAAGCACATTTATAGATGCTCGAGGCATGCTTCGTGCTAGTACGGGAATGAGCGGTCAAGCAGATGTTTGGGCCACATCTCTAGCGATTAATCTAGGTGTTTTAACAGGTAAATCTCGGTTAAAAGCGGCTCAATATTTACGGGATGCTTATGTTAAGGGTGAGCTGTCACAAAAAGGAAATATTCGACATGTCGTTCAATCGGATGATTTTAGTTCCACAAGTGCTTGGGAGAAAAGTGTTGTGCCCATTAATACCTATCAAAATGGGGCTTATTGGGGAACTCCGGTAGGTTGGGTTTGTCAGGCCATCGCATATGTAGATTTACCATCCGCACAAAAATTAGCCAAAGAGTTTATTCAAGAATTACGGGAGGGAGACTTTAGAAAAGGGGATAGTTTTGGTTCACCTTGGGAATGTTTTAATGATAAATTAACACAAAATCCAGTGTATTTAACTTCAGTTGCCGTTCCATTGATTATATTTAAGAAAAAATAATGATGAAAAATCAAGATCAAATCTCACGTAGACATTTTGTAAAAAATATTTCCTTTGCTTCTGCCTTTTTTATGGGCGGAGGGTTTCAGTCGCTTTCCTCACAAGATGTGGACGCATTAAAGGATCAGGTTAAAATGAGATTTGCGGTCGCCTCGGATGCTCATTATGGCCAACCTAATACTCCTTATGAGTCGATGATGGACACGATCATTGACAAAATTAATTTATTTCATGGTTCAAATCCACTCGATTTTTGTGTCATGAATGGTGATATTGTACATGATGAAAAATCGTTTTTAGCTCAAGCCAAACAGAAAATTGATGGGTTAAAAGTTCCTTATTTTGTGACTAGAGGAAATCATGATAAATGTTCTTCTGACTATTGGGAGCAAGTTTGGAACATGCCATTGAATCATCAAAAAGTGGTTAAAAACTCCTTGGTTTTGTTGGGCGATACGTCTAATGAGCAGGGAACTTACGTTTCTCCTGATTTGGCATGGCTGGAAACCCAATTGGAGGCCAACAAAAAACGCAAAAACATATTTTTGTTTTTACACATTCCTCAAGCTAAATGGACTAAGAACGGCATTGAAACCCCTGCTTTTTTTGAATTGATTAAAAAATATTCCAATATCCGTGCCGTTTTTCATGGCCACGAACATGATCAAGATGGAGTGCAAATGGTCGGTAAATTGCCATTTTTATTTGACTCACATATTGGAGGTAGTTGGGGCACCCCGCACAAAGGCTTCCGTGTCGTAGAGCTTTTAAATAGCGGAACCGTGATTACTTATTTAATGGACCCGACCGTTAAAAAGAATGAGTTAACGTATTCAATTTAAAATTTGATTACGTAATCGATGTATGGAATTCCCATGGCTGAGGTGCTTGCGCCCATGGGGGACAAAATACCGAAGTCGAAGGAACTTTTTTCTAACATAATTCTTACTCCGCCTGAGATTACACCGTTGTAATTGCTTTTTACGCCATTGGCTTGCATCATGCCATTGGCTTTCATTTGGTCATCGTAGGTATATTCATTGACCGCAAAAAACCAGTTTTCACTGACCAACATGCACCTTCGGGAAATTCGGGTCATGCCAGAAAACGTAAACATGGGTTTATTAGCAAAACTCCAAGAGGTCCTACTCGTGTTCGTAACTGCGTCATAAGAGTCGCCTTTTGTGGCGCCCCAGCCGACATTTAAAGTCATATTGTTTTCATTAGAGCCTAATGTTACTGATCCGTATCCTACACCTACGCCCAAATTCAAGTTGCTAATGAGGGAACTGGCCAATAAAATCCCGCCGCCCACATGAATATTTTCGCTTACTTTTTTGCCGAATTTTGGGGTAATGTAAAACAAGAATGGAACGACAACTCCTCCACCGATGGAAAACTGATCACTAAGGCCAATTTGTACGCTGTTGGATAATAAATATGCGTTTTGGAAATATTTTTCCCCTTTTTTAAGCGGTATGGCTGATGGACCAAAGAAATAACGCGTCGGATGTGGGTTAGGAAAAAGGTATTGACCATTTTTGATTTGATTTTCCTCGATGATTTTAATCGATTTAATGGCCGATTTTGAGAGCGTAATCTCACCTAAATTTTGTGTTAAAATACGTAAAGTCGATTCCGTTTTTGAAGCCAATTTTCCTAAAATGGTTTTTCCGTCATTTAAAATTAGTTCTACATAGAGTTCACCTTTTAATTCAGAAACTTTCAAAATGCTTGATTTTTGAATACTGATTTCTCCCAAAGTGATATCTCGAAACAAAATAGAAGATTCATTTTCACTGATTTTATTTCCAGTTAAAATAAATTGGTCTTTCAGAATAATTGAAAAATTTTGTTGGGTTGAGCCCTGAATAGTTTTGTTTACCGTGTTTTGACCAAAAACGAACGAGCTAAGCGCAAGACATACAATTAAATAAATCGATTTCATGGCCTTTTTTTTGTGATTAAAGGTACAATTTATTTTATATTTGATGGATATATATTTTTCTATGAAAAAAATAATCTTGAGGCCTTTTCGATACTTGAGTCCTTTTTTTATTTTTGTTTTGGCCATCATCGGTTTTAAATCACATGGACTAATTTGTTGGTTCGTGCCGATCTACATTTTTTTCATCATCCCCATCTTAGAGTTGATCATGAAACCCGTCGCAGAAAATGTAGGGGAAGAGGTGGAGAATCAAATCAGAAATGACAAATTTTATGATTGGATATTGTATGCAGTTGTGATGCTGCAATATGGCAGTCTATACTTATTTCTTTCAAAGATATCTGGCAGTTCAGGATTTGATTTAATAGGCCAAATAATTTCCATGGGCATTTTATGTGGAACTTTTGGGATAAATGTCGGTCATGAATTAGGGCATAGGAAGTCCGTTTTTGATCAGTTTTTGGCTAAATCATTGTTGCTGACAAGTTTATACACACATTTTTTTATTGAGCATAATAAGGGACATCATGCACATGTGGCCACGGGCGAGGATCCTAGTTCTGCGATTTTAGGCCAGTCGATTTATACTTTTTGGCCACAAACGGTTTTTGGAACCTATTTTAAAGCTTGGAAAATAAATCTGGCGGAATTAAAAAAGAAGGATTTGAGCTTTTTTAGTTTTCAAAATGAGATGCTACTATTTACGTGCGCGCAACTGATTTTGATTGGGATCATTGGAATTAATTTTGGTTTATACACTCTTTGTTTTTTTCTAATTTCAGCTACAATAGGAGCTTTGTTATTGGAAACAGTTAACTACATTGAGCATTATGGATTAGTCCGTAAGCGTAATCCTAGCGGAAATTTCGAGCGAGTTTTACCTAAACATTCATGGAATAGCAACCACCTTTTGGGGCGCTTAATGCTCTTTGAATTGAGTCGACATAGTGACCATCATTATTTAGCCTCTCGGAAATACCAAGTTCTCCGCCATCATGAGGATGCTCCACAGATGCCTACGGGATATCCTGGGATGATTGTTTTAGCTTTATTTCCGCCTCTTTGGTTTCGAGTGATGAATCGCCAATTGAAAAAATATGAGTCTATTATTTCTGCTTAGACATATCCAATAGCTTGATATTTTTAAAGTCAATTTCTTGGCCTTCACTTTGTAAGGCTATAAATCCACTTTTTAAGCGTTGGCCATCAATTTTCAATGCCGGATTAAAGCGATTGGCGACCCCGCCACCTATTTGAGGATTGGTATATTCTAGGACATTTTCTCCATTGATGATATGTGATACAAGTGAATCACCTCGAACGATCAACTCAGCATGAATCCACTGATCTCCCTCGTAGGTTTTTGAAGATGAATTGATGCAATGCCTAGGATCCACCCGACCTTTATATACGACATCGGTGCCTGGTGAACACATGTTTCCGGTAGGCCTTGGTTTTCCGTCGGCTAGCATGCTTAGAAATTGCATCTCAATGGATATGGGCCAATCCTGCTCTTTAAGTATTGTTTTTGGATCTTGAGAGTGGAACATAAGACCAGAATTCCTCTCTGTATAGGAAGGAGCATCTTTGCGCCAGATGCCAGTAAATCGGTAATCTAATTTTAATGTATAATAAGAGTAGGGTGTATTGTAGAATAAATGTCCGTAGCGCTCATTAAACTTGTCATATTGATCATAACGTACTTTTATGATGCCATCTTCTACTCTAAATGTATTTCCAAAATTATCCCCCACTTCATGGTGATGAATTTTAACCGTCCAGTTTTTTATATTCTTGCCATTAAAAAGCTTAATCCATTTTTCTCTTTTGGGAGCGGAAAAAGATTGTAATGAAATGAATAGTAAACAAAATAATGTTACATTTTTCATAGGTTGATTTGGTTTAGAAGCTTCTTACGGCCATAATAGTGCATTTGAAATCTTTGAAATAACTGGATTGCATTCCCGTATTTAAGTTGTGCGTCCATGCATTTCCCTTGTCTATTTCTGTGGATGTCCAGTACCATGTCGATTTAAATATTCCTGCATTACCCAATTTTTTGAAATTCAATTTGGGATGAATAAGGTCAAATTCCTCTTTCGTCGGTAGTCGCCAATCATCAAATCCATTGGCATTTAAGTCGTCACATTTTTTCTTCGCGTCTTCGAAATCTCCTTTGCCAACAAGCTCGACCGTGGCGATAAGACCATGTCCATTTTTTTCATAAATCAAGTATCCACCCAATTTGATGGGGGGAGTTTTTTTTATGCTATCCTGACCAAACATGCTCGATGTAACGAGCAAAAATGTAGAACAAATAATTAAATGGATGATATTTTTAATGGATAATTGAAAGGTCATTTCTTGGTTTATTTATTAATTTTCAAATTTATAGAAAATTGCTCGAGTAATTAATAATTAAATTCATAAATAACCGTTTAATATGCGATAATATATTGAAAATTATATCGTATTATTGTATTAACCCTAATTATCCTGTTGGTTTTAATGAGAAATAGTATTCCTTTTTTTAGATTAATCATATTTTTATTTTTTATTTCTTGTGGATCAGTTTATGGTCAGCAAACACAAAGTTCTACGGATCATTTAATTCACTTTCGGCTAGGTAAATCCTTTTTTGAAGCTAGAAATTATTTGGCTGCCCAAGAGTCATTCAGGACCTATCTGTATGGTCTAACAGAAACGAATGCTGAAATGCTGAGTGAAAAAATATCAGCTGAATATCTATTATGCATGTGTTCGATTTATTCTATGCGCCCGGAGGCAGAAGTGTTGGCCAATCGTTTTGTTGAAAATTATCCTAAGAATCCTTATTCAGCAGATCTTGTTCGAGATTTAGGAATCTATTTTTATGAGGCAGGAGATTGGAAAAGGGCCATTAAATATTTGTCTAAGGGTTCATTGACCAACATTGAATTTAAATTTAAGCTGGCGGTTGCTTATTATCAAATAGGCCAAAAGGACGAGGCGCATGGTATTTTCAATCAAATTAAGACTGAGTCTGAGGAAGAGTTTTCCCAACCTGCTGCTTATTTTTCTGGTTTGATAAACTTCAATAGCAAGCATTACGATTTGGCCATTGAAGATTTTAAATTCATTGAAGGGGAATCAATTTATGGCCTTGAAGCGCCACGATGGATTACAAGTGCCTTGCTGAAACAGGAAAAGTTTACGGAGCTTTTGGCTTATGCGAGCCCACTTTTGAAAAATACAAAATCTAAAATCAAACTCGATGATATTGGTATGATGGTTGGTAATTTGAGATTTCAGCGGGAAGACTTCCAAGAGGCTTATCAGGTATACCAACAATTATTCACGAGATATCCAGAGCGCATTACACGTTTGTTGACATTTAAAAAAGCATATGCTGTATTTAAAATTAAGAATTTTAAAGAAGCTAAAAGCGAGTTTGATAAATTAGTTTTTGTCAAGGATTCATTGGGCCAACAGGTTGAATACAATAAAGGTTTGGTGTTGGAAGCCTTGGATCAAAAAGATGCTGCACTTAAGTCATTTGATTTAGTTAAATCCGTCAATTTTGACCCTCTTGTTACTCAAGATGCCTACCTTAAGAAAATTGGCATTTTGAATGATCAAAAGAAATTTACAGCTGCTTTATTCGAAATTGACGAGTGTAATAAACGATTTCCAAAAGGAAAAAACCTTAATGATTTATTGAAGATGAGGATTTTTACGGTGAGTAATTGGGGTAATTTAGGTGCGATTGAGGCATATTTGAAGCAAGCAAAGGGGCAAAATACCGATGTTCAAGCTATTTATCAATCCTTGTTGTACGATAAGGCTAATCGGGCCTATAAATCAAATGATTTGACAGAAGCCTTGGCTGATTTTAAAAAATCGTCGAGTTATCCGGTGAATGCGGAAATAGCCGCCTATGCTAAATACGGACAGGGAGAAATACTGTCGAAGACCAATCGGAATCCTGAGGCGGTCAAAGTTTACATGAATTTACTTTCGGATATTGCATCCATTGCCGACATGGATGGACTAAAGCAACGGATTAGGTTAAGCTTAGCGCAGTCTTTTACGTATATGTCGATGTACGAAAAAGCCCAACAATATTTCGTGGAGTACGAAAGCAATATTAAAGATTTAACGGCCAAATACAATACCTATTTAAATCTCGCTGAGGTCTCTGTGGCCGCGGGTAAATTAAACGAAGGAATTAAATATTTTGACTTAGCCAGCTCGATTTCAGTTGAAAATAAATTTGAAATAGTCACGCGTAAAGCTTCTATTTTATATGATCTACGAAAATATAAGGAGGCTTCAATAGAATACGAAAAGCTATTGAAACTTGGTAAATCTGGGGAAGAGGCAGATTTTAATACCTATCGCTATTATGATTGCCTTTTCAGATTCCAAACAAATGAGGCCTATGCTAAAGTAATTAAAGGCCTGTATGAGTTGGTTAATCGACCTAATTTGGCACCCGCGCTTTTAATAAAATCATTGATGGTGAAGGGTCAATCCTATGAAAATACAGGTCAGTTTTTTGCGGCTGCAGATGATTATAGGAGAATAGTGACCGAATTCCCTAAAGATCCGTCTGCCAAAGATGCGATTATTGGCTTGCGGGAAATGTTAACTCGAACAAATCGTTCATTGGAATTTATCGCTATTTCTGAAAAATTTGAATTGGTTAATCCTGAGGATGAAGACAATGCGGATCGGAGTTTTGAAAATGTTCGTATGAGTTTTAATATAAAACGATACAAAGAAGTAACACTTTTGGGACAAAAGTTTTTAACAAAATATCCAACATACGAAATTGTCGCTCAGGCTAATTATTATTTGGCTGAATCTCATTTCCAATTAAAAAACTATGCTCAGTCGACGGATCTCTATAAAAAAGTGCTAAAGAGTTCGGTTGATTCGCTTCATGCAATGTCAAGTGCAGGGATCATGAAAGGATATTTAAAAATGGGTTATTTGGACTCAGCGGCGAATCATTTCGGCCAATTGGCAACAAGAGATTCGCTTGTTTTGTCTGCTTACACGGAAGAAATCGCCAAAGGATACGAACTGAAAGGAGATAAACAGAAAGAATCACAATGGTTGGTCCAGACGACAAAGTTTGATTCATTTTTAAAAGGAGCTCAGGCTTCCTTGCGTCTGGCGACCATAATGTCGAATGATGCCAAATACAAGGAATCGAACGATTTCATTAAGTTGAATTTTGTGGATAAGGCCGGTCGTTTTTATGATGCGGAAGCCTCAGTGGTGGGAAAGGCCTTTTTATTATTGGCTGATAATTTTGCCAATTTGAAAAACATCCCACAAAGTAAAGCTATCTTATCTAGTTTGATTGAAAGTTCCAGTGATATAGAAATTAAGAAGTTGGCCAAAGTTAAATTACAAGCATTAAAATAAGTATGTTATCAATGAACACAACCCTAGTTAAAGGCAACAAGATTATTCTGACGCATTTTTTGTGGTTTGTTGGCATGCTTGTTACCCCCACCTTATTGGCCCAAAAAGGTACGATTGATCGGAGTGTCATAACTACTTTTGGTGGAGCGAAAAAGACGATTGACTTAAAGGTTTCAGATCGTAAATTTGAAGAATTGCCTTCCTTTAAAATCGAATCACCATCCGTGATTTTAAAATTGGATTCCAGGGATTGGCCCTTAGATTCGTTGGCTAAGTTTACAGAACCCGAAGCTTTGAAATTGCAAGTTAATGGTTCGAAATTAGCTATTATAACCGTTAAAAACACCAATATTGCCAAATTTGGAATTGGAAATTATGGCCGAACGTTATTTAATTTTAATACAGGTTATGCTCCGAGTGAGAATAAATTTTTAGGCTTGTATGTTAATCATGATGCCAATCAAACAGGTTCTGTTTTAAATGAATATTCGGGAAGAAGTGAGAATGAAGTTCGCTTTTCTAGTCGAAGTTTTGGTAAGAAAGTTTTTTGGGATAGCCGGGTTTCTTATAAAGAAAATTCCACTGCTTTTTATGGCATGCAAGAAATTCCAAAGTATTATACGATACGGGATATCGAGGTTGTTAATAATCGTTTTCTAGTTTCTGGTAATTTTAGTAATTCGGACAAGGAAGGGAAATCTGATTATTCAGGTACTTCATCCTTTCATTTTTTCTCGAACCAACGAAATGAATCGGAATGGGTTTCTCAATCCAATTTTCAATATTCAACCGATTTTAGTCCTACTTTGATTGGGCAGATTGATGCTGATTTTATCTTGTCGGAACTTACGCAGGTCACAAGCTTAAGTAGACAGTTTTATCGCTTAAAGCCAAAAATTCAGTTTTCTGGGGCTCGAATTGCCTTGCAAGTAGGTTTAAATATCATTAATTCGAGTGATGGAATAGCGACTAAATCACAGGGGAGTGTTTTTCCGCAAATATCCATTGATTATGCGCCTTCTGATATTTTTCATTTGTTTGGTGGGATAGGAGGCGATGTACAGTTTAATTCTTTGTCCAGTTTCTCAGCAGAATTGCCTTGGCTAGGGGCCAAAACCCAGGTTAAAAATACGAGCCAAGTTGGCAATGTCTATGGGGGAATCAAAGGAACTACCGAAAAATACGTCGATTTTGAGCTTAAGTATGCTTATTCTGAATATGCTGATCTTCCATTTTTTGTTAATTCACTGACTCAAAATGGTGCTTTTGAAATGATTTACGTTGGGGATGAAAAGAAAGTGAAAGTAGTCAATTTAACAGGTCACTTTAATTTTAAGATGGCTGAGGGAATTACCACAGGGATAAAATTTGACGCGGCAACGTATGACAACTTAATTATTGAAAAGCCTTTTCATAGGCCTAATTTGGTAGCTTCTTGGACCAATTCAATTCGATTATCCAATAAACTTTTATTGTCACCCGATGTTTATTTGATCAATGGTTTGTTTGCTCGTGATGTAAAAACTCAAAAAGCTGTAGCTTTAGATGACATCATGGATTTGAATGTTAAATTGCATTATCAGCTCAATCCTAATACAAGTTTTCATATTCAAGGAAATAATTTAACTGGCAAAGCCTATCAACGCTATATGAATTATGCGGTTCAAGGACTTAATTTTAATGCGGGCTTTGGTTACTCATTTTAATCATTGATTTTTGTTAGGTATGTAATTTCGCAGCCTTAGATCTTTTTCTTTTGATTATTTTTGTTTTTAAATCATTCAAATATGTTTCAAAGATCGTTCCTACTTATTTTAATCATATCCTCTCTGGCCTGCTCACAGAAAAAAAATCAAATACAAAATTTTGGAAGTTTAAATGAAGTGCTTGCTTGCAAGACGTTGAATGGTTTACAATTAAAATATGGAGTTGAAAATGTCATCAATGACACCTCTTGGGTGATTGGGGATGATACTTTGCGAGGTAGTATTATTTTTCCAAATTCTACCAAACAAGCGTTTGTATATTTCCATGATGGGAACATTGTCGATGTAACGATTAAAGGAGAAAGTGCTGATTGGAAAACAAAATCAGGACTATATTTGGGCATGACATTGTCTGAAGTACAATTGATAAACGCTAAAAACTTTACCCTTTCAGGTTTCAATTGGTCTCATGGTGGCTCGGTGGTAAGTTGGGAAGGGGGAAAATTAACCGGCGATTCCACCCTGAGTCATTTGGCCGTGTTTTCTAATGTTTCAAATGAACACCAAGGCATTTCTGATGAAGCATATAAATTGATATCTGGGGAAGTTGAGTTCGACGTTCGGCATCCCGACATTCAAAAATTAAATCCAAAACTAGATTTGATATCCCTTGTCATCCCAAAAATTCCGACAAAATCCGAAGGAAAGAAAATAGGAAGCCGCATTAAGCAAAGCCAAGTTCCTAATTAAGGATTGACACAGTTGGCAACCTTTCCCTGTACATACGATTTCAATGTATTTTCTAAGGAAGTAACAATCCTTTTTCTAGCTTCCAGGCTAATCCAAGCAATGTGAGGCGTGATTATGGCATTTGGAATTCCGATGAGCGGATGGCCAACGGCCGGTGGCTCTACCTCTAATACATCTAAAAGTGCTGCGCTTATTTGGCCTGAAACCAAAGCTGATTTTAGATCTAGTGAATGAATTAAACCACCTCTGGATGTATTGATTAAAATAGAACTACTTTTCATGTGGGAAAGAAATTCGCTATTGATCATTTTGTCCGTCTTTTCCGTGAGTGGGCAATGTAAACTAATCACATCTGAGGTTGACGCTAATTCATTTATGCTGACAAATTTGCGATTGACTAGGTGTAAATCTTTGGTATGATGATATATTACTTGCATGCCTAAACTCTCAGCCATGTTGGCAAATGCTTGGCCTATATTGCCCATGCCTATAATCCCCAAGGTTTTCCCGTGCCACTCCCGAATCGGACTTAGGGTATAAGACCAATCTTGGTTGGTACTCCATTCTCCTCTTTTGACCGATTTTTCATGCAAGTCTACTTGATTGCTATAATTCAGCAACATCGCTAAGGCATGTTGGGCTACCGAAAATGTCCCATAATTGGGAACATTAGATACTTGAATTCCTTTTTCCTTACATGCCTGAACATCCACGATGTTATACCCGGTGGCTGAAACTAAAATCAGTGTAAGGTTTGGGAATAAAGCTAAATCCTCGGCGCCAATAGGACATTTATTGGTTATAATTACTTCGATGGAATGATCAATGTGTTTTAATTCATCTCGAGAAGTACGATCTCGAAAAATGATTTCACCATATTTTTCAAAAACAGATACGTCTAAATCTTTCTGAAACAGGGTAAATCCATCTAAAATTAAAATTTTCATGATTTTAGTTTTGGGTTATTCTGATGTCTTTCCTTATCTCTTTCCGTTTTTTTCACAAGACTTTTGGTAAAAGCTTCTTGTAAATCAACCCCCGTTTGGTTGGCCAAACAAATCAGCACAAACAAAACATCCGCCATTTCTTCCCCTAAATCTTTGTTTTTGTCGGACTCTTTTTCTGATTGTTCCCCATATCTTCTGGCAATAATGCGAGCCACTTCACCCACCTCTTCGGTTAGCATGGCCATGTTGGTGAGCTCGCTAAAATATCGAACACCCACTTCTTTAATCCATTTGTCGACTAATTTTTGTGATTCTTCTATGGTCATTAGCTTGGATTTTTTGAGTCAATAATAATGGTTACAGGTCCGTCATTGATCAGTGAAACTTTCATATCTGCACCAAAAATTCCTGTTTGAATGGGTTTGGTGAGTTTAAACGTTAATTGTCGAGTCATTTCCTCATAAAGAGGTATTGCATGTTCCGGCCTACTGGCTTCAATGAAACTTGGCCGATTTCCTTTTTTGGTCGATGCGATTAAAGTAAATTGACTGACCAATAAAATGTCGCCATTTACTTGGGATAGGTCCAAATTCATTTTCCCCTCCGCATCTGAAAAAATGCGCAAAGCACTTATTTTATTGGATAAATATTGGACGTCCTCCATTCTATCAGCTTCATGAATACCCAAAAGCACCACAAATCCTTGTGCTATTTTGGCATGCAATTGACCGTTGATGTGAAGCTGAGCCTCAGAAACTCGTTGGACTACCGCGATCATCCCCTACAATAATAAATAGACAATCAAGAAATATACCCCATAACCCAATATATCATTGGTAGTAGTGATGAAGGGACCACTCGCCACCGCAGGATTAATTTTCAATTGATTTAAAACTAATGGAGTAATGGTTCCCATTAATGAGGCTAGCATAACTACCGCAAAGAGTGAAATAGAGACAGTTGTGGACAACATAATTTCGCCAGAATCAACGAGCAATGAACATCCAAAAGCAAATATAGCTGCAATGATGGCATTGATAAATGCCACTATTAATACTTTTTGAAGTCGTTTCCAAAGCGTGGTATCGAGACCACTTTTATCGGCTAAACTTTGAACGATTAAGGAAGAAGATTGAATGCCTACATTGCCACCCGTTGACCCAATCAAAGGTATAAATGCGGAAATTGCTGGCAAAAGAGCAATGGTATCATCAAATCGATCGATGATTTTGGCGGCTAAAAAACTGCCGACCATCCCGCCAATTAACCAAGGTAAACGGGAGCGAACTAAAAGCCAAATAGAGTCATCTTCTTCCACGTCCTCTGAGATACCGGCCATGACTTGAATATCCTCTTGGGCAGATTCGGTGATAAAATCGACCACGTCGTCAATGGTAATTCGGCCTAAAAGTCGGCCTTGAATATTGATCACAGGAATCGCTTCAAGGTCATATTTCTGCATAATGTCAGCGACTTCTTCCCCGGCTACATAGGTTTGAACGGACACTATTTCATCGTCTTCATATACATCTTGTATTTTAGAACCTCGCTTGGCTAAAATTATTTTCTTTAAAGAAACGGTTCCTAGTAATTTGCCATCGTCATCTACGACATAAACGGAATAGACTTTCTCCACATCTTCGGCTTGTCGGCGAATTTCCTCCACACACTCCGTAACCGTTTGTTTGACATTTATTTTGATTAACTCCTTTTGCATTAATCCTCCAGCACAATCCTCATCGTAATGCATTAGGTCAATAATAAACCTGGCTTGTTCGCGGTCTTTTAAAAGTGCGATCACTTCTTCTCGCACGCGAACGGGTTGCTCGTTTAAAATATCCACCGCATCATCTGAATCAATGACGTTGATATATTCGGCTATTTCGTTTGAGTTGAAATTTTTTAAAAACTTCTTGCGATCATCCGCGTCGATGGTCGAGATAATCTCAGCGGCAATTTTCTTGTCTAAAAGGAGTACTATATATTTTGCTTCTTCACCCGTTAATTCGATTAAGATATTGGTGATATCGGCAGGAAATAGTTCGTCTGTTTTTTTAATAATTTCATCTGTCGCCTGATTTTGAATCAACAAGCGAACCTCTTCTAAATACTCTTTCGTGAGTTCAAACGGAAGGTGTTGTGTGTTTACTACTTCCATGATTTGAGGTTAAGAAAATGAATGATCTGCAAATTTATAAAATAATGACTTAAATCAGGCAATTTGAAACGAAGATATCCTGAATTAAGCCCCGGGATATCCCTGAGCTTTCCACAATTCTGTTAATTCGGTGAATTCAGGAACTCCTAATTGCTCAGCTCTTTTGGTTAATAGGGGATGATCAGGTAATTGCAAGGACCTAAGGGCATTCCTAAGTGTTTTCCTCCTTTGATTAAAAGCCATTTTGACCAAAGCTTTAAATTTTGCGGGATCACATTCGAGTTTTTTGTCCCAATTTCGAACCAATCGTATCACGCCAGAATTAACTTTTGGGGGCGGAACAAACACTTCAGGTCCTAGACTAAATAAATATTCGATGTCATAATGGGCTTGTAGTAAAACACTCAAAATCCCATAATCTTTATTGCCAGGTTTTGCAGCTAATCGTACCGCCACCTCCTTTTGTAGCATGCCAACAATTTCCACGCATTGATCTTTATATTCTAGGACTCTGAAAAATATTTGTGTGGAGATGAAGTATGGAAAATTACCCACAATCCCGAATTTTTCTTCACCAAAAATGTTTTCTAATGGATACCGAAGAAAGTCGCCGTCGATCAACCTCGGTCCGGTAAACTCAAGGTAATTTTTTCTTAAGTAGGCAACGGATTCCTGATCTATCTCAATTAATGAAGTTTGGTATTCCGTTTTTTTGACTAAAAACTGTGTCAAAACCCCCATTCCTGGCCCTATTTCCAATACTTTGTTATAGGCACCATTCGGTTGAAGCCCATCCACAATTCGCTTAGCAGCGTCCAAATCCTTTAAAAAATGCTGTCCTAGACTTTTCTTTGCTCTTACTTGCACGTGCGCCTCTGGGTTTATTGAGTAAAATTAAGCCCTTTTTCGTACATTTAAGCAAAATTTTAAATTTACCCATGGAGCAGGCTTCCACTGATAATTTGATAAGGACATTAGAGGGCGTAAAGCTTTTTGGTCTTATTATGTCAACGGACGGGATCATTGTCCATGCCAACGCCTTTACTCATACGATTTTAGGCTACGAGCCTTCGGAATTAAATGGGAAAGATTTTTTCTCCTCCCTATTGCCCCCAGAAGAAAGCGAAGCTAGACGTGCTTCATTTAATAAGGCGATTGATTCTGGTGGATTATTTGAAGAAAGAGAAAGGAATTACATCACCAAAACGGGTGCCGTAAAGTGGGTGGAGGTTTCTTCCACCATCGTGAGTGAATCAGACTCAAATACCTTTTTAAGTATCATTGGCGAGGATGTCACGGAACGAAAAAAGGTGACTGAGGCGCTAAATAGATCGAATTCCCAACTTCAAGACTTGATCAATAATACGACCGACTTAATCCAAATAACAGGTATTTCGGGTCGGTTTTTGTTTGTCAATAAGGCATGGCTTGAAACCATGGGGTATACGGAAGAGGAAGCAAAGGATTTGAAATTACAGGATGTCTTGCACCCAGAGTTTGCCCACAAAACGATCGATCAATTCACAAAACTTAGTAAAGGGGAAGAGTTAACTGAATTTACCGCCGTTTTTAAGCGTAAGGATGGTCGACGATTATATGTCAGTGGCTCGGTGACTTGTCGGTTTGAAAAGGGGATGCCAACAGCCTATCGGTGTATTTTACATAATTCAACCGCAAAAGTTCGAGCAGAGCGAGCCAATAAATTGTTTTCTTCCATTGCCCAAGTGGCGATAAATTCCACGAATCTGGATGATTTGTATGTGAATATCCACAAACAATTAGGGGAGGTGATCGACGTAAAGAATTTCTTTATTGCGCAATATGATCCGGCTAAAAGCTTTCTGTATTTCCCTTATTATATTGATGAATATTTTAATTCTAGGGTTCATTTTACGAAGCGAAAATTAGGCAATGGTTTGACTGAATATGCCATTATGGCCAATAAGCCATTGATTTTGCATGATGACGAAATTCATAAATTGGCCCAGGAAAAGGTCATTTATTTGTATGGTGTGGTGCCTAAAGTAATGCTTTGTGTGCCTTTACGAATTGGTGATCGGGTTACCGGTATTATTGGGGTTAAATCGTATGAGAGGGTGAACAAGTACGAAAATCGCGATTTAGAATTATTGGATTTTATCTCGGGTCAAGTAGCGCTTGCCATTGCCAGGAAACAAGCAGAAGAGGCATTGGCGCGTGAAACAGCTCGATTAAGTGCTATTTTTGAAGGTAGTTCTCATTTAATGTGGTCGGTCAACAAGCGATTGATGCTGACCAGTTTTAACCTTGAGTATGCTGAGTTGTTAGAGGAGCAGCTTAATATGAAGCCTCAATTAAATTTTTCAGCCGAAACCATGGGCTTTAAATTGTTGTCTCCGGAAGAGCGACGTCCCTTGGAAGATAAATACAAAGCAGCTTTTCGGGGCAAAAAACAACATTTTGAGTTGGAGTTACAGACGAAGGGGGGCGTTGAAAAGTGGCTTGAAGTTTATTTAAACCCAATTTTGTCCCAGGGGTCCATTCAAGAAGTTTCCGGTATCGCTCGTGATATTACTGATTTAAAAAAATATCAAAGAGAATTAGTCTTAGCCCGTGAACAGGCGGAATATTCCCTAAAAGTGAAGGAGCAGTTTTTGGCGAATATGAGTCATGAGATTCGTACGCCAATGAATGGAGTGATTGGCATGGTGGATATGCTGAGTGATACGAGCTTGGATACAGAACAAAAGGATTATGTTCAAACGATCAAAAAATCATCGGATACGCTTTTAAATATTTTAAATGATATTTTAGATTTAGCGAAAATTGAAGCAGGTAAAATGGCTTTGCATCCTCGAGATATTATTTTAAGAGATGTTTTTGAGCGTTTGATGGCTTTGTTCTCTCAAATCGCTAAGCACAAAGGCAATACTTTGTCCTTTGATTTGGCTGCTGATATACCTGAATGTGTACAAGTAGATGAAACACGATTGTTGCAAGTATTATCTAATCTGACTTCAAATGCACTCAAATTTACGGAGAACGGTAACATTCAAATTGACGTTTCGGTCTTAAATAAAATAGATGATCGGTTTGATTTACATGTCAAAGTTTCGGATACGGGCGTTGGCATTAGCAAGGCCGATTTAAAAATATTGTTTAATTCGTTTCAGCAACTTGATAATTCTACGACAAAAGTTCATGGGGGAACAGGCTTAGGCTTGGCTATTTCTCGGGAGATATGTAAACTGATGGACGGGGATGTGGGCGTGGAATCGACGGTCGGTGTGGGAAGTATTTTTTGGTTTACGATTAATTTAAAAATAGGAGACCGTGCGTTTGCTATTGAACATAAGGATGATAAGACGTTTGAGATTAGCGGGAAATTGAGTGAGTTAAGGCCCACTATTTTATTGGTCGACGACAATGCAACCAATAGAAAAGTCGCGAGTCAAATTTTGGTTAGGTCGGGATGTCAGGTTGATTCAGTGTCAAGCGGAAAAGAGGCCATTTTACAATTGCAGTCTGTTGTGACTTATGACTTGGTTTTGATGGATATTCAAATGCCTGAGATGGATGGAATGGAAACAACCAAGCAATTAAAAGACTTGAATATCATTGATTTACCCCCAATTATAGCCATGACAGCTTACGCGATGAAAGAAGACCGGGATCGGTTTTTAGCCGTGGGTATGGATGATTATTTAGCCAAACCCATCCGCGCCCAATCTTTAATTGAGATGGTGACTCAATGGGTTACAGGGAAAAAAGCAAAAAATCAAAAGAAGAAAGCAGGTAAATCTGTAAAAAATAAAATCAATTTGGTGGTGGATATTGACGTAATAAAAGCATTATCTGAGGCCATGGGAGGGGATTTAGTTTTTGTAAAAGGGATGTTAGTTGAGTTTATCGCAGAAGCCAAGGAACAAATAGCATCCGCTGAAAAGGCCTATAAATTGAATGATTGTCCGGGCGTTCAGTCTGAATTGCATACCTTAAAAGGAAATTCTGGGACTTTGGGCGCTTCGCAAGTATATGAAATTTGTACAAAGATTGAGGCTAAGGCTAAGGTCTGTGATTTTACAAACTTTGAAATAGAAATAGAGGCGCTTACATCTGCATTACTTACATTTGAAATTGAAATAGTAAAACTTTAAACCACATTAATTATGTTGAAACGTATTCAGTTTATTGGATTATTGTCCATCATGGCCATGTCTGTGGCATTGGGCCAACCCACAGAAAAAATTATTAAGGTTGCCGTTGCTGCTGATCATGCAAATTGGAATTATCAGTTGGGAGAGAAAGTAAATTTTACCATTACGGTAACCAAGAATGGAAGTCTTGTTCCCAATGCTTCAGTTCGCTATGAAATAGGACCTGAGAAACAGGATCCTACACAAAAGAAATCGGCGATTGCATCTACTGGCATTATTAAAGTTGATGGTGGAACGCTATCCAAAGCAGGATTTCTTCGTTGCATAGCCATCGCTGAAGTCGACGGAAAGGAGTATCGCAATCTTGCCACGGCGGGATTTGCTCCTGGAAACATTCAGCCAACTGTTGAGAATCCTGCAGACTTTGACATATTTTGGGAAAAGGCCAAAGAGGATTTGGCTAAGATTCCGATGGACGCAAAGATGACTTTGATGCCAGAAAGGTGTACGGAGAAAACGAATGTTTATCACGTTAATTTGCAAAATTATCGTTTGGGTTCTCGGCTGTATGGAATTTTATGTGTACCTAAAAAGGAGGGAAAATACCCAGCTTTATTGCAGGTTCCCGGAGCCGGTGTACGTGCATATGGAGGAGACATCGCCACGGCTGAGAAAGGTGTAATCACTTTTCAAATAGGCATTCATGGGGTTCCTGTGGACATGAACCCAACAGTTTATACCGACTTAGGAGCGGGTGCATTATCCAGTTATTTTAATTATAATATGGACGATAAAGATCGTTTTTATTACAAGAGAGTGTATTTAGGATGCGTTCGTGCGAATGATTTTCTGACGAGTTTACCTCAATATGATGGTACCAATTTGGCGGTTACTGGGGGAAGTCAAGGAGGAGCTTTGTCGATTATTACCGCAGCTTTAGATGCACGAGTTAAAACTTTAGGGGCTTTTTATCCAGCACTATCGGACGTAACAGGTTATTTGTTTGACCGTGCAGGTGGCTGGCCACATTATTTTGATAAAGCAAATAGGTTGGCGAATGAGAAAAAGGATAAAATATCAACCATATCTTATTACGATGTGGTGAATTTCGCTCGTCGAGTGAAAGTTCCTGGGTATTATTCTTGGGGATATAATGATGAAACTTGTCCGCCAACTTCCATGTACGCGGCATATAATGTTATATCAGCTCCGAAAGAATTATACTTAGCGCTAGACACGGGCCACTGGACTTATCCTGAACAAGGTGAGAAAATGAATGCTTGGTTGGTGAGTCGTTTAAAACCTTAGTCTAAACGCTTAATCAGTACATATTGGCTGATATTTAAAATTTTCAAACAAAAAAGCCAGCTGATAAGCTGGCTTTTTCAATGATAAAATCACCGTAAATTAAGGAATCATTTCACTTGAAAAATTCTGAAAACAAACGGGTCTAGTGAATCGATAAATGGCTTGTGTTCCTACGGA
>JABMMK010000050.1 GCA_013205605.1 Cytophagales bacterium
GAATTCGAAATTATGTCGATCTCAAGATAAAAATTTTGACTCGTTAAATAGTATAATCCCAACCTAATTCGTTGGGATTTTTTGTATTTTAGCTTTTATGAATATAAGTTTTGGGCAACCACTATTTTTATGGGGATTATTCAGCATTGCGGTGCCCATCTGGCTCCATTTTATTAATAAGAAGAGCACATCTACGTTATTTTTCTCCGACATTCGAGTATTAAAGGGGTCTCCTACCCAAGGAAAGGGCATTCGGATCCTTCATGATTTAGTACTGTTATTGTTCCGAATTTTAGCGTTAGTAGCTTTGATATTAGCCTTTTCTCAGCCTAAAAATGTGGGGTTTCTGAAAGGTAATTCTTCGCCAACTTATTTGTTTGTGGATAACCATGTGGGACTTATGGAGGGGAATCGGACTAAGTTTAATGCCTTGGCGGCTGAATTACCGCGATCAAAAAAACCAGTTTTTTTGCTCTTAAATTCATTTCAGAATGCTGATTTTGAGTTTAAGACTTGGAATGAAGTGCATGATTTGTGGCCAAGTTTAAAAATGAGCGAGCGAGTTGGCCAATCCAAATCAATCATAGATCGAATCGGTGTCATACATGCGGAACAAAATGCGGGTTCCACTCCCAACCTGATTTGGGTGTCGGATTTTCCGCGTGCGAGCCCATGGCCATCGTTTCCTAAGGATTTCGAAGTCCATTTAGTACCTATAGAAGGTCCTTTGCAGGCCAATATAGTGGTAGATAGTATTTCAAATAACGCCTCTCAAATTCAAAGTGGGCGCCCCTTTACCTTAAAAGTTCGGATTAAGAATATTGGAAATCTTCCGGCTAAGGATCAGAAATTGAGCTTATATCTAGATGATTTTCCTATATCAACGGAGAAAATCAATTTGAACGAGGGAGAAACGAAATGGCTTGATTTTGGCATTAGCCTTTCGGATAAAAGGGAAATAAAGGCGAAATTGATTTCAGATGACAAGGTGTTATTTGATAATGTGTATTCCTTTTTGTTAGAAATTCCGGAGTCAAAAGATGTCTATGTTTTGGAGGGCATGTCTGGTGAAAAATACATTTCTACCGTTTTTTTAAATGATTCTCTTTTCGATTTTCATTCGGTGAACAGGCAAAGCTTGTTGGCAAATCTCTCTAAAATGAGAGGATTTTTAATTTTAAATGATATAAATTTATTCTCTTT
Organism: Cytophagales bacterium; assembly: GCA_013205605.1. Lineage (GTDB taxonomy): Bacteria > Bacteroidota > Bacteroidia > Cytophagales > Spirosomataceae > Aquirufa. Next base: position 1,204 of record JABMMK010000050.1, read on the forward strand.
TGACGCATTAAAGTCGATTTCCAATTGGGTCAAAATGGGAAATACATTTGTTTTTATTCCGAGTGCCCCATTAAATAGCGGAATCATCAATCGGCTTAATTCAAATTTTTCAAGCCAAGGAAGTTCATTTAAGCAGGAGATTTCAAATCGCACTTTGGCTGTTCGTTTACCCATTAAGCGCTCACCGTTTTTTAATTCTATTTTGGAACAATCATCTTTTAAGAAAAATTTGGAAATGTTTAATTCAAATTCATATATACAATGGGATGGTGGGGTACCCATTTTTGAGTATGTGAATGGAAAGCCTTTTTTGTCGCAGTTTACATTGGGTTTGGGGTCTATGTATGTTTTTTCAGGAGATATTGCCAAAGAAGCGGATAGCTTTTTTAAACATGGATTATTCCTTCCTGTTTTCCAAGAAATGGCTTTGAACAATGGACTCAATCATTGGTCAACTACTGTTTTTTCGACTAAGTTTGAAATTGTGGCTCCTAAAGAGTTTAAATTCAACACTTCTGAAAATGGTTTAGTGACCTTGGTTAAGGGAAAGCAATCCTGGATACCGGAGCAAAGATGGACAGGAACTCAATGGATTTGTGCGTGGCCGGAACTTTTGGATAGGAATTTTTCTGGCTTTTGGCAGGTTAAAATTCGGGATAAAAAAGCGTTGAATTTGGCTATTAATTACCCTTTAAAGGAAAGTGAAATGCGAAGTTATTCGAGGGAAGAAATTCAGAATCACTATCAAGGAAAACCGAATATTCAAGTTGGCGCAATGAAAGAGGTGCCATTTAGCGGAGAGGCTCCTTCAGACCTTTCCTTTTATTTTTTTATGGCTTCTCTATGTTTCTTTTTGATCGAAATGGCCATGGTTTTTTACAGCCGTAAAATTACTCCCGAGCACCGTAAATAGCGGATCCCACTCGGACTAAAGTAGAGCCCAATTCAGCGGCTAATAGATAATCGCTGGACATTCCCATGGAGAGTTCTTCCCAGGCTATATTTCCTAGGTGCATGCCTGTTTGGTTTGTTTTTAATTCTTGGAACAATTGGGTTAAAGAGGCAAATTCTTTATTTATTTGATCCGTATTTTCGGTAAAACTGGCCATGCCCATGAGTCCAACAATTTGGATATTTTTTAATTCAGCCAAGATCGGGTTTTCTAAGATTTCATGCATTTCATTGGGAAGCAAGCCGAATTTTGTTTCTTCCTGAGCGATATAAATTTGGAATAGGCATTTAATAACTCGATTGTTTTTAATGGCTTGTTGGTTTATTTCCATTAATAACTTCAATGAGTCCACGGTATGAATGAGGTGAACAAAGGGAGCGATGTATTTAACTTTGTTGGTTTGTAGGTGTCCTATTTGATGCCAACGAATATCCTGGGGTAATACAGCTTGTTTTTCGACTAATTCTTGAACTCTATTTTCACCAAAATCAAGTATTCCCGCTTGATACGTTAAATTCAAATCGTCGATTGACCTAGTTTTTGTCACAGCAATTAGTTTTGCATGGGTATGTGCTAAATCATTTTGGATGCTGAGTATTTGTTTAGTGATGGACATAATGAGGATAAACGAAGAACTATGAAAAGAATAATTTAAAAGTAAAATTAATTTATTATTTTTGATTCTGTTATACGTCAGAAATTTGTTGACAAATTCAATTTACATATGCCCTCAAGTCCATTAAATTCAAGAGAAAAAAAGCTTCAACGCACGGTTGGGATTTTAATTTTTTTGATTTTTCTGTTAATCGGCATTGTGGCGGTAGAAAGGCTGAATCCTACACTCTTTAGTTTTGGCGCGAATCAAGAAACTTTTATTAAAGATGCGAAAGACCGATTGGATTCCATATCAAATCAGTTAGAGGTTCGTATGATTCAAATAAAAAAATTGGGCGGTCGGGTGAATGAGTTGGAAGCTGCGCGCCAACAAATTCTGGGGGATCAGAAAGCGATATCAGAAAATCCTGAGATGGGTCAAATTGAAATCCAGCGGAAATTGGCGTATTATTTACGGTTAATTGGCCAAAAGGATGTTGAGATAAAGAAATTGCGAAAGGAGAACTTTGTGTTACTTGCGCGAAATGATTCATTAAGTAGGGAGGCTAAAATTTTGCAAGACGGTTTGTCAAATGTTCAAAAAGCGCTGAGGGATTCAAGTTTAACTTTTGGAGTTAAGCAAAAAGAATTTAGTGAACGTTCAAGAATTTTAGAGGTACGTAATCAAGAGTTATCAGACGAGGTAAATGTAGCAGCTGCTTTACGCGCGGAGGGGGTTAATGTGTACGCCATATCAACTCGGGGTAGGGAGTCGGGCGCACAGAATCAAAAAGCAAAAAAACTTGAAAAAATCCGGGTGATTTTTCACTTGCAAGAAAACCCATTGGCGACTAAAGAAATTAAAACGGTTTTTTTAAGAATTATTGAGCCTACAGGAGTTACTTTATCTGATTATTCAATAGGTTCTGGGACATTTCCGTTTAAGGGGAAAGACTTAGTTTATACGGCTAAGCAGCGTATATTTTATGAGAATAATCATCAATCTGTCGAGTTTATTTATTCAAGGCCCAACTCATATCGTGAGGGAAGGCATGAAATCGAATTGTACGCCGAGGGCTTTTTAATAGGCCTAGGATCATTTGAGGTACGATAATTTCAATTTTTTAATTCAGGGCTTTTAATTGTAAAGTATTTTTCCTACTTTTGCAGTCCAAATTTTTTCAGTTTTTAAACAACAATTTTATGGAATTAAAAAACTATGAGACGGTGTTCATTTTAACTCCCGTTTTGTCTGAACAACAGACAAAGGACGCCGTTGAGAAATTCAAGCAATTGTTGGTAGATAGCGGTGCAAAGATTGTACATGAAGATGCATGGGGCTTACGTAAGTTGGCCTATCCAATTCAAAACAAGCACACTGGCTTTTACCAGATATTTGAATTTTTAGGGGATCCGCAATTTATCGCCAAATTAGAGCTTGAATACAAGCGTGATGAGCGAGTTATTCGTTTCTTGACTACCGCATTAGATAAGCATGCGGTATTGTACAATGAGAAAAAGAGAAAAGGTTTAGTAGGTAGAAAACCAGAAAAAATAGAAGCATAAGATGACACTTGTAAACGAACCTGTAGATAAGAATAGTAATCGTAAGAAGTATTGTCGGTTTAAGAAATCGGGCATACAATACATTGATTATAAAAATCCAGATTACTTATTAAAGTTGGTAAACGAGCAGGGTAGAATTTTACCTCGCCGAATTACTGGTACTTCGTTGAAATTTCAACGTAAGGTGGCGCAAGCGGTTAAGCGTTGTCGTCATTTAGCCTTGATGCCATATGTGGCGGATGGTTTAAAATAAACTAGGGGATAACCTGATAAACATTTGATTGTAAAATAAGATGGAAATTATATTAAAAACGGATATAACGGGATTGGGGTATAAAAATGACACGGTAGCTGTTAAAGCTGGATACGGTCGTAATTACTTAATTCCACAGGGTTTTGCCATGATGGCAACGCCATCCAATCGTAAGGTTGTGGCTGAGAACATCAAACAAGCTGCGCATAAAGTAGAGAAAATCCGTCAGGATGCTTTTGACTTGGCGACGGCTATTGGTGAAATGACTTTAACTATCGCTGCAAAGACAGGTGATAGTGGAAAGATTTTTGGTCGAGTAACGAGTATTCAAATCTCGGACATGCTGAAGGAGAAAGGTTTTGAAATTGATCGTAAGAAGATTTCATTTGACTCTGAGGTTAAGTCAACGGGTGATTATACGGCTACGTTGGATTTGCATAAAGAGGTTAAGCATAAAGTAGCATTTTCTGTAGTTTCAGAATAAGTTCAATATTCTTAATTAAGGTCGCATCAGAGTTTCTGGTGCGACTTTTTTTTTCTATTTTTGTTTTTATATAAAGTATTTGCAAAAACATATGAGAGTTAAGTTTTTTTGTTTCTGGGTATTTTTATTGACTTTTCATGTGGGTATATTTGGCCAATCCGTCGGTGTACTTTATCCTCATTTTCGTCAAATTTTTCAGCGAAATTCTTTAAATGAAGCCACTTTTTCTGTGTTGGGTAATTGCAATGAGAATTCAACTCTTGTACAATATAAGTTAGTGCCTGTTGAAAAAGGGCAGGGGGAAGCTATTGACTGGTCTAATCTAGACGAATCTCCTGGCGGTGGATTTTTTCAAGGTAAAGTGAAGGCGAAAGGTGGTTGGTACGCTTTATGGGTTCGGTCTATGGGTGTTAATAAGGTTTGGCAAGATTCAACCATGTTATCACGCGTGGGTGTGGGTGAAAATTTTATTATTGCCGGCCAATCGAATGCTCAAGGGACAAATAGAAGACCTCAGGAAATTGGGGCAAAAGACGATCGAGTTAATTGTGCCAATTTTTACAATTTTATTGAGGAATATAATGTTGGTGCAAATGCAAAGCAACTAGAGTTTTTAAATCAAGATTTTCAGTTTACAAATTACTCACAATTGAGCGGAACTGCGTCAATAGGTCCAATGGGTACTTCGCCATATTATTGGGCAAATTTAGGAGACTTGTTAGTTGATAAATTTAACGTCCCAGTTTGTTTTTATAATGTTGCTTGGGGTGGCACCTCCATTAGGAATTGGACGGAGTCTTCGCGAGGTATAAGTTCGCAAAATCCTTGGAATGGAAATTTGTATTATCAACAAGGATTTCCCTATAATAATCTTAAAAATATTGCAACTGTTTTTGGTAGTAAAAATGGATTTCGATCAGTATTGTGGCATCAAGGAGAAACAGATAGCTATTTGGGTATGCCAAAGGATATTTACATTAATTATTTAAAAGAATTAATTAATACATTTAGAAATGATTCTAAAATCGACATCCCTTGGATTATTTCTGAAGCTTCTTTTATTTCATTTGCAAATAATTTAGGTGGCTGCACTATTGCTTCATCATATAGCCCTGTTATAGATGCACAAAAAGAAATTTTATCCTTATCTGATTTATTAGGAATTTATGGGGGGCCTAATACTGATAATATTGAAATACCTAGAAAAAACGATGATTTTTCTGGGTGTGTACATTTTTCTCCTGAGTCTTATCAGCAAGTTAGTGAGGTTTGGAAATCTAGTATTTCAGCTGCAATGGAAAAAAATAATTCAACAGTTGTTTCGCAAGAATTTCCAGTATTTGAAAAATTTTGTGGTCCACAAAACGAGCTTTTAATGTCAACAAATAGTAAAAACAAAGTCAGTTTAATAAATAGTCAAGGGGTTGAGTACATTTTCAATTCAGGTGAAAAAGTTAAGGTGGATCCTGATGTATATTCCATGGTGATAACAAATTCAACAAACAATAAATTAGTTTTACCTAATTTCAAATTAAGTGCTATCCCAATTCCTACAGCTCCTTTGTTGACGTCTGTCAGTAAATTAGAATTCTGTGAGGGGGAATCTATTATACTTAAATTGGCTAATATTGATCAGGTAGTTGCTTGGAGCACAGGTGAAAATACTTCTCAAATTTCTGTCAAGGAGACAGGGGTATTCAAGGCGCTCACAAAAAATAAATATGGGTGCGTTTCTAATTATTCAAATGAAATTAAAACAATAAAATTTCCCAAACCTTTACTTCCAATTATAACTACTAATAATTCGATAAATTTTTGTGATGGTGAATCAATAAATCTCTCAGTGCAAGTAAAATCTTCAAAATATACTTGGAATAATGGCTCTGATCAACAAACTATAAATGTTAAATTATCGGGGGAATTTAATGTATTTGTAACAAATGATTTAGGTTGTAAGTCAGACGTGAGTAAAAATATTAAGGTTGCCGTTTTTCAGAATCCATCCTCTCCGACGGCCAACTTAATTGCTCCATATTTTCTTACAGGGGGACAGAAAACAAGTGATATTGACTTTAATTGGTCATTAAATAATGTGGTAATTACTACGGAAAAAGGCTCAAATTTACGAGTAAAAACGAGTGGTCGATATTCAGTTTATTCCTCTAAGAAATATACCGATGGGCCTACATGCGTGTCCCCCACTTTTGATATTACCTATACATTGCCACTAGATGGTGGGCTTTCTATTTTCCCAAATCCTGCTGGAAATTTGGTAACTATTCAGTCTGTTTCATCTTTACAAGGTTCCGAGTTTACCATTTATGCCATAGACGGAAGACAAATCACCCAAGGAAAAATTAGTCAAGATGGGTCTTATGTGATGAACTTGTCGGGAATTAATTCTGGAAATTATAAATTAGTCCTGAAAACGAACGATCAATTATATACGAAAACGTTGATTATAACAAACTAAAATAATTGTGTTTTCATGGTATAACAAAAAGAGCCGCTTCATCAGAAGCGGCTCTTTTAATGTAAAAACAGATTGAATTTTAAGCTAAAGCTACCTTTAAATTAGTATCTAAAGCCTCTAAGAATTCCTCTGTATATAGATAATGTTCTCCATGAGTTACTTTATTTCCATGAATACAAACCGCTAAATCTTTGGTCATTTTACCTGATTCCACGGTCTCGACACAAACTCTTTCCAATGTTTGGCAGAAATTAACCAATGCCGGATTATTATCTAATTTGCCTCTAAATTCTAATCCCCTTGTCCATGCAAAGATCGATGCGATTGGGTTCGTCGACGTAGGTTTTCCCGCTTGGTGATCACGATAATGTCTCGTAACCGTTCCGTGAGCTGCCTCAGCCTCCATTACTTTACCATCTGGAGTGATTAAAACCGAAGTCATTAAACCTAATGATCCAAATCCCTGTGCAACCGTATCCGACTGAACATCTCCATCATAATTCTTACATGCCCAAACAAAATTACCATTCCATTTTAAAGCAGAGGCCACCATGTCATCAATTAATCGATGCTCATAAACAATTCCCTTCGCATCAAAATGCGCCTTATAATCAGACTGAAAAATCTCCTCAAAGATGTCTTTAAAGCGACCATCATATTTCTTTAAAATCGTATTTTTTGTAGATAAATACAAGGGCCAACCTTTACTTAAGGCCATATTGAAACATGAGTGAGCAAATCCAATAATCGACTCATCTGTGTTATACATCGTCAAGGCTACTCCATCCCCCTTGAAATTATATACTTCAAAAGTTTGTGGCTCTCCACCATCTTCAGGTGTGAACGAAACGGTCAACTTACCTTTTCCCTTAGTCACAAAGTCAGTAGCTTTGTATTGATCTCCAAAAGCATGACGTCCAATCATAATGGGCGCAGTCCAATTGGGAACCAGTCTTGGCACATTTGAACAAACGATTGGCTCCCTAAATACAGTACCATCTAATATATTACGGATGGTTCCATTCGGCGATTTCCACATTTGCTTTAAATCGAACTCAACTACGCGCGCTTCATCCGGAGTGATAGTGGCACACTTAATCCCAACGCCATATTTTTTTATTGCTTCCGCAGCTTCAATCGTTACTTGGTCATTGGTCTCATCCCTATATTCAACACCTAAATCATAATATTTAATGTCAACATCTACATAAGGCAAGATCAATTTATCTTTTATAAATTTCCAAATGATGCGAGTCATTTCATCTCCATCAAGTTCTACGATTGGGTTGGCAACTTTAATTTTTTCCATTTTTTGTATTAATGTGTTTGGTCATTTTTTTAATTTAGGATGAACCTAAATAATCCTGCAAAGGTATACAGGATTCTTTTTTATTCTTCAGAATTAGGTCAAATAATTTGAATATTTTTTAAGGTAAAAAGCGTAAATTGCAGACCATTTACAAGATTTCATGCATTATGTTTGAGAATTTAAGCTCCAAGATTACATCGGCCATGCGAACCCTGAAAGGGAACGGCCGAATTACTGACGTCAACGTTGCCGCTACCGTTAAGGAAATTAGACGCGCATTAATGGATGCCGACGTCAACTATAAAGTGGCGAAGGAAATTACCGATCGAATCAAGGAACAGGCGCTAGGCCAAAAAATATTAATTTCCGTTGAGCCAGGCCAATTATTAGTTAAAATTGTTCACGAGGAGTTAACCCAATTAATGGGTGGGGTTAAACAAGATATTAATTTAAAAGGGGATCCTGCCGTTGTGTTAATTGCCGGACTTCAAGGTTCAGGTAAAACAACTTTCTCAGGTAAGTTAGCTCAATACATCAAAAAAGGAGGACGAAATGTGTTACTCGTTGCCTGTGATATTTATAGACCTGCGGCAATAGACCAATTAAAAGTCTTGGGTGAGCAAGTAGGCGTAGAGGTTTACGCAGAACCCGAAAATAAAAGCGCTGTTTCTATCGCCGAGAATGCCCTTTCCTACGCTAGAAAAATGGGTAAAAAAGTGGTTATTGTCGATACCGCAGGCCGTTTGGCCATCGACGAATCCATGATGAATGAAATCGAAGCCGTAAAAAAAGCGATAAATCCGACCGAAATTCTGTTTGTCGTTGACTCAATGACAGGTCAAGATGCCGTGAATACTGCTAAAACATTCAACGAAAGACTTAATTTTGACGGGGTTGTTTTAACGAAATTAGACGGTGATTCAAGAGGTGGTGCTGCCCTTTCCATCCGACAAGTGGTCGAAAAACCGATCAAGTTTATCTCTACGGGAGAAAAAATGGAAGCCTTAGATCAGTTTTATCCGGATCGAATGGCCAACCGTATTTTAGGGATGGGTGACGTTCTTTCTTTGGTTGAAAGGGCCCAACAAGCTTTCGATGAGGATGAAGCAGCGCGTTTGAACAAAAAAATTCGCCAAAATAATTTTTCATTTGAAGATTTTTATTCCCAACTCCAACAAATTAAAAAGATGGGAAATATTAAAGATCTGATGGGCATGGTTCCGGGAATGGGTCAAGCCGTGAAAGATGTCGATATTTCAAATGATTCATTTAAGCCTATAGAAGCCATTATTCAGTCGATGACTTTAAAGGAACGCCAAAATCCAGATTTGCTAAACTCATCTCGAAAAATTAGAATAGCGAAGGGTTCAGGGACCTCAATCCAACAAGTCAACAATTTGATGAAACAATTTGAGGACATGCGTAAAATGATGAAAATGATGAACAAGGTTCAAGACGGAAAAATGAAA
>JABMMK010000051.1 GCA_013205605.1 Cytophagales bacterium
GCTTCAGACCCTGCACCACTTCAATTTTACGCGCCATTCACTGGAGCGGCTATTGGAGAGTTTTTCAGAGATACAGGTAACCCTGCTTTGATTGTCTATGATGATTTATCAAAACAAGCGGTTGCATACCGTGAAGTATCCTTATTGCTTCGTCGCCCACCAGGACGTGAAGCCTATCCAGGAGACGTTTTTTATCTTCACTCGCGTTTATTAGAGCGTGCGGCTAAGATCAACAGTTCAGATGATATTGCTCGGTCAATGAATGATTTACCAGATTCCATCAAAGGAATTGTCAAAGGTGGTGGTTCTTTAACGGCACTTCCCATCATTGAAACTCAAGCAGGTGACGTTTCTGCCTATATTCCTACCAACGTGATTTCGATTACGGATGGTCAGATTTTCTTAGAGACTAATTTATTTAATGCGGGTATTCGTCCGGCGATTAACGTGGGTATTTCGGTATCGCGTGTAGGAGGAAATGCCCAAATTAAGTCGATGAAAAAAGTAGCTGGAACCTTAAAATTAGATCAAGCACAATTCCGTGAATTGGAGGCCTTCTCTAAATTTGGTTCAGATTTAGATGCGTCAACAAAATTAACGATTGACCGTGGTCGTCGTAATTTAGAGATGCTAAAGCAACCTCAATTTGCACCTCAACGTGTTGAAGATCAGGTCGCGATGATTTATTTAGCTACGACTGGATCTTTGGATTTAATTCCTGAGAACAAGGTGCGTGAATTTGAGAAAGATTTCATCCAAGTACTTCGTGCTACTGAAAAAGCAACATTAGATGCTTTAGGTGCTGGTAAATTTGATGATACCTTAACAGCTACGCTAAAGAGAGTAGGTAAAGAAGTAGGTGCTAAATACGCAGTTTAAAAATTAGAATACGATGGCTTCCTTAAAAGAAGTAAGAAATAGAATTATATCGGTTAATTCGACCCAACAAATCACCAAGGCCATGAAAATGGTTTCAGCGGCGAAGTTGAGACGCGCACAAGACGCCATTAGCCAGATGCGCCCATACGCAAAAAAATTAGCTGAAATGATTTCCACCGTTTCTGCACAAACAGAAGCGGGACAATCCAATCCATTTACGGAAGTACGTGAAGTTAAAAATGTATTGATCGTAGTGGTTACTTCAGATAGAGGTCTATGTGGTGCATTCAATGCGAATGTCGGCAAGGCCACAATCGCCTTAGTGGACGCTAAATACGCAGCTTTACAAGCTTCTGGACATGTGACTATTTTACCTTTGGGTAAAAAAGGAGGTGAATATTTAGGCAGAAGAGGGTTTAAAATTGCAGATGCATATACGGACATTTTCACTCGCTTGAATTTTGGCAACGTACGTGAGATTGGTGAAATGATTTTAACTGATTTTATAGAAAAAAAATACGATGTCGTTGAGGTTTTGTTTAATTATTCCAAAAACGTAGCGACTCAAATTATTGAAACGGAGCAATTATTGCCGATGGTGCCTTTGGCCGCGGAAAAAAAATCAAGTGCTGTAGATTATATTTTTGAGCCGACCGAAGAGGAAATTATCCAAGAATTGATTCCAAAATCCATTAAACTTTCAATTTTCAGAGCTTTATTGGAGTCCAATGCGTCAGAGCATGGGGCCCGAATGACCGCTATGGACAAAGCCACTGAAAATGCCGGTGAGTTAATCAAAGCATTAAAATTAGAGTATAACCGTTCACGCCAAGCAGCCATTACCAAGGAAATCTTGGAGATTGTGGGTGGTGCCGAGGCTTTATCTGCATAAGCAATGAAAAAGATTTTGATGATGACCCTAATTTTAGGGATGATGTTTAACTCCTACGGCCAAGGAATAAAAATTCCTGCACCAAGTCCTGGGCAAACAATTAAACAAGATTTTTCTCTTTCGGCCATCGAGGTCGTTTATTCTAGGCCTGTGATTAAAGGGCGTAAAATATTTGGCGACATTGTTCCTTTTGGCAAATTATGGAGGACGGGAGCTAATTCCCCGACTAAATTTACATTTGGTGAAGATGTTAAAGTGGCTGGCCAATCGTTAAAAGCGGGATCATATCAAGTAATATCCATCCCATCTGAGAAATCATGGGTGATTATTTTCAGCAAAGGAACTAATGGAGTTTTCAGTTATAATCCTGCGGAAGATGTATTAAAAGTTACGGTACCTTCTACCACGCTGGCTAGTTCAGTTGAGTCCTTCGCCATTCAATTTTCGGATGTTACGGCTAATAAGCTGAACATTCAAATGGCCTGGGAGAAAACGTCCGTTTCCATTCCGGTAGAGACAGATGTGGATGCTAAGATAATGGGTTCCATTGACCGTGCTATGAATGTAGATTCAAAGCCCTATTTTGAGTCAGCTTCTTATTATTTCGAAACGGGGCGCGACATTAAGAAGGCATTAGAATGGGCAAACAAAGCAACTGAAGCAAATCCAACGGCCTATTGGGTATTTCATTTGAAAGCAAAAATCCAGGCAAAAAC
>JABMMK010000052.1 GCA_013205605.1 Cytophagales bacterium
GGGAAGTTCCTACCGCAGATATCATGGGCATCGGTTGGCCCGTCACTGGACCAGCGCCCACGGCTACCAACATATTAATAAATGCTTGCAAAACAATGGTGCAAGTTAGGCCCGCTGACAATAATCCGCCTAAGGGCTTTTCGCTATATTTGATGGCAGAGGCCCCACGCCACATAAACCAAATAAATAAAAGGGGGATGGCGAGGCCAAAAATCAGTCCATATTCTTCTAAAATAATCGCATAGATAAAATCTGATTCAGCCTGTGAGAGCAAATAACGAAATTGGCTATTGCCCGGTCCTTTGGGAATGAGGGCTCCGGTGGCGATGGCGTACCAACTTCTTTTCAATTGATAAGTATCTCCTTTATCCTGAATCTTTTTTGACTCCTTCGTTGACGTAGAGAGGGTCCTCGTGGCAAACGTTTTTATCCGCGCTTTTACGGTGGCCGCTCTTTGACCTATTTCAAAGGTGACGACTATAATGGCTATACTGACGACTACCGTGATAATTCCAGTAATTTGAGCGAGGGGAACACGACCAAACATCATCAATACAATACTTGTTAAAAAAATCAGGGCACTTGTTGAGAAATTAGATAGCATGATCAGAAAACAGGTAATGCCAATTTCCGCCAAAATGATAAGAAAGAGTGGAAAATTATAAGCGCTTGGGTCGGATTGTCTCGTAGAAAATATTTTAGCTAAACTTGCTGTCAGGCATAATTTGGCCATATCGGATGGCATGAAGGAAATAGGGCCTAGCTCTAGCCATCGGCTTGCTCCTCCCTTACTTTCCCCAAATTTTAAGGCAATGAGAATCAAAATCCACGAAAAAACGAGGGCAATGTGTGCAATTCGAGTCACTTTGATATAGTTCTTTCTCGATACCCAAGCCATTAGAAAGAAAGAAATTCCTAAAAGTACGAGCGATTTAATAATGCTAGCCATGGGCTCGAAGGGCCCACCCATACTCAATTTTCCTTTGGCAGAAAATTGAATTAATAACCCAAACGTATTCAGCAAAATAACAATGAACCAAATTTGGTAATCACCTGCAAGGCGATTTTTAATGTAATTGGTGATTCTAGTTTCCATGGGTCAATTGCTTAACAGTTTGCTTAAATTGATCTCCTCGATCTTCGTAGTTTTTAAATAAATCAAAGCTAGCACAGGCGGGTGACAACAAAACAACATCTCCATCAACGCCCCATTCCAAGCTTTTTTGAACAGCGACTTGCAAGTCATCGGTAGAAAATATAGCCTCACAAATTCCGCTAAAATGCGTCATTAATTTCTCATTATCCTTCCCTAAGCAGATTAACCCTTTGACTTTATCTTTAACCAATTGGTCTAAAACCTCGTACTCATTTCCCTTGTCTACTCCTCCCATCACTAAAATGATGGGTTGAATAAAGCTATTCAATGCATAATAGACGGCGTCCACATTCGTTGCTTTCGAGTCATTGACAAAACGAACGCCATTCGACAAACCACAGGGTTCTAGTCGGTGAGGTGCATTATGAAAAGTAGGGAGTAGTTCTTTGATTTTATCCAATGAAATACCCACGGATTGCGCAGCTAAAATAGCTGCAGACATATTGATTGCGTTGTGTGGACCTTGAATGGGCGCTGTTGCTAAATCGATTTCTCCTGTTTTCAGGGTAATTTTGTCAGCGCTTATAAAGGCGTCGGAATGATTATTTTTGGAACTGATTGTGCTAAAATGACTGGAAGGAATCTCTTTTTTGTTTGCTTGGATCACTTCGTCATCTTCCCAGAAAATGCATATTTTTGCCAAATCTGCATTTTGAAAAATTCTAAATTTAGAGGCGATGTAATTCTCGAATTTATACTCATATCGATCCAAGTGATCAGGGGTAATGTTCAATAATATGGCTACGTCTGGACTAAATGAAATACATCGATCTAATTGGAAACTTGAGATTTCCAATACATAATATTCATAGTTATTTTCTAATACTTGTTTGGCAAAACTTTGGCCAATATTTCCAGCTAAGCCAACCAGATACCCCGCTTCTTTTAAAAGATGATAGGTCAAAAGGGTAGTGGTTGTCTTTCCATTGGATCCGGTAATGGCGATTATTTTAGCTGAGGTATACCGAACGGCAAATTCGATTTCAGAAATCAGAGGAATATGTTTCTCTTTAATTTTTTTTACGACCTCATTTTTTTCTGGAATTCCAGGACTGATGATGACTTCATTTGCGCTCAGAATTTCTTCAAGTGTGTGTTGGCCTTCTTCGAATCGGATGTTATGATCTGAAAGAGTTTTTTTGAATGCTTCTTTTAGTGTCCCTTGATCGGTTAAAAACACGTCAAAGCCCTTTGATTTAGCTAAAAGCGCAGCGCCTACACCACTTTCTCCCCCACCTAAAACAATTATTTTGGACATGTATGATTAACCCTAAATGATTAGAAACCGAATTTAATACAATTTATAAAATGTCTTTGATTAATGAAAACAGATCAGGCGACCAATCAAAAAAAATATGTGACAAAAAAAAGGCCGATCTAGTGACCAGCCTTTGTTTATCATTTAAGTAGGAATTTAAACTAATGAAATGCGTTTAAACATTGATATCGTTAAACCCTTTTGCTTATTTTCTAATAATTGACGTATTGTTAGAGATGAATCCTTCACAAATTGTTGGTTTAAAAGCGTTTGCTCTTTGTAGAACTTTTCTAATTTACCTACGGCAATTCTTTCAAGCATGGCTTCAGGTTTCCCCTCTTGGCGAGCTTGATCTTTACCGATTTCAATTTCTCTTTCAATGGTTTCAGCATCTACTCCGTCCTTGTCTAGGGCAACAGGTTTCATGGCGGTGATTTGCATGGCAATATCTTTACCGATTTCTGAAACATCTGCACCTTGAACGTTTTCGAAGGCTACTAAAACACCAATCTTGTTATTTGAGTGGATGTAAGAAACTACTTTTTCTGCTGAAATATTTTCGTAGGCGGCTAAGGTAATTTTTTCCCCAATTCGACCTGTCAACTCGATGATGTGACCTTCTACAGAACGACCATCAGCTAAAGGCTCAGCTAATAGATCATGGGCAGTTGGAGCATGAGATGCTGCAGCCTTGTCAATGATTACTTTAGCTAAATTATTGAAATCGGCTACTTTAGAAACGGGTTCTGTTTCGCAGGCTAAGGCAATTAACTTACCATTTGAATGATCCGCTGAAAGCGCTACAAGCACTACACCTTCGTTGGTGGCATTGTCGGCACGCTTAGCAGCTACTTTTTGTCCGGCTTTACGTAGCACGTCGATCGCTGCTTCGAAATCTCCTTCGGCTTCCGTCAGGGCTTTCTTGCAATCCATCATTCCGGCGCCAGTCATTTGGCGTAATTTATTAACGTCTGCGGCTGTAATTGACATTGTTATGAATATTTATTCTTGTTCTGCTTCTTTTTCGTACTTAGCGGCTACCTTAGCTGCTTCTATTTCTGCTTCGTTGTCAACGGCACGTTTTGCCTCTTCTTCTTCAGCTACACGCGCATCATCTTTATCTTGCTTTCTTTCGGCTAATCCTTCTTCGATTGCTTTTCCAATCGCTGAAGTAATCACATAGATTGATTTGTATGCATCATCATTGGCCGGAATAGGGTAGTCAACTAACTCAGGATTTGAGTTTGTATCGCACATCGCGAATACCGGAATACCTAATTTTTTAGCTTCTGAAACAGCGATATGCTCACGCTTCACATCTACAACAAATAATGCAGCTGGAAGGCGAGTTAATTCGGTGATACCACCTAATACGCGCTTTAATTTCTCTTCTTCACGAGTCATCATTAAACGCTCACGCTTGGCAAGGGTTTTAACAATTACTTCGTCTTTTAACATTTTATCGATGCTTGACATCTTTTTGATCGACTTACGTACGGTCGCAAAGTTGGTCAACATCCCGCCTAACCAACGATCTGTTACGTAAGGCATGTTTAATTTGCTTGCTTCCGCAGTAACCACTTCTTGTGCCTGCTTCTTTGTTGCAACAAACATGATTTTACGTCCAGAACGAACAATTGCACGCATCGCGGCAGAAGCTTCTTCTAGGTTAGTAATTGTCTTGTTAAGATCGATGATATGAATACCATTCTTCTCCATAAAGATGTATGGAGCCATTTTTGGATCCCACTTACGCGTCAAGTGACCGAAGTGAACACCTGCGTCAAGCAGGTCATTGTAGCTTAATTGTGCCATTTTTTGAGTTTAAATATGAATAAATAAAAAATGTGGAAAAGGCATCGGCAACACACAAGCCCTTTCCACGCAAAACGAATACTAACGTTTAGAGAATTGGAATCTCTTACGTGCTTTTCTACGTCCTGGTTTTTTACGTTCCACCATACGTGGATCACGTGTTAAAAAACCTTCTTTTTTCAAAGGTGAACGCAATTCAGAGTCTTGTGTTTGAAGAGCTCTTGAAATAGCTAAACGTAACGCTTCAGCTTGTCCTTTAATTCCACCACC
>JABMMK010000053.1 GCA_013205605.1 Cytophagales bacterium
GAATATTTTCGGCATTGGAACCCGTTAAACAATTTTCAAATTTACAATTATAAATATGAAACGGAGCAAATTATACCCGAATCAGTGACAAATTTTCAAAATTTTAATATATTGAACTTTACATTTTAAATCCAATCACATGCAACCTTATCAGCGATTTATTGGAGCAGCTTTTCAGATGTTGGCGACCATTTTATTAGGTGTTTGGTTGGGTCAATATTTGGATGGATATTTCGCTTTGCAGCAGCCTTGGTGTACCATTGGATTTTCGTTGGGATCCATCGCCATTTCTTTATATGCTTTGATCAAAAGCCTACCCAAATAAATCACAATATTTCCGTAAATTGCTTTACCGTATCATAAACTAATTTTTACGTGCCAGAAGGTCGCCGACTTATCATTTTTTTATTTTTCCTTTTGATTGGGCTTATATTCATAGGTAAAACGTTTTATCTGCAGATGTTTGACTCAACCTATGAAAAAGCGGCAGATAATAATGCCATTCGCAAGATCATCCAAGTGCCATTTAGGGGAGAAGTGTATGATCGTTTTGGGAAGTTGATCGTTTACAATACTCCAGTGTACGATTTATACATCACGCCTAGAAAAGCTGTTGTAAAAGATACGAATCGTTTTTGCGAATTATTTGGTATCACCAAAGGTCGTTTTGATACACTGACCAAAGAAGCGTGGGCTTATTCCCGCGTAAAACCATCGCTATTTTTAAAGCATTTATCTAAGGAGGATTTTGCTAAAATTCAAGATGCTTTGGTTGATTATCCGGGTTTCTCTATTTCGACAACGGCCTTTCGGACCTATCAATCTAAGGCGCTTTCAAATGCGCTCGGCTATGTGGCGGAAATAAATACAAATTCATTGCAAGATCAAAAAGATGATTATTACCGACAAGGCGATTATGTGGGGATTTCGGGCTTGGAAGCTTTTTATGAAGAGGCACTTCGGGGCCAAAGAGGGGTGAAATATCGAATGGTGAACAGCAATGGGGTGGAAAAGGGGGAATACCGACACGGTGATTTGGATGTCAGTTCGGTTGCCGGGCAAAATTTATTTACCAGTGTTGATATCCGACTGCAAGAATATGCGGATAGTTTAATGATGAACAAGGTGGGAAGTGTCGTGGCCATTGAACCTTCTACGGGTGAGATTTTGAGCATGGTTTCCGCTCCGTCTTATGATCCCAGTTTATTGGCCGGTAGAAATTTTTCTAAGTATTATCAAATATTGGCCCTAGATCCTTTAAAACCATTAATCAATCGCCCACCGTCGGCTTATTATCGGCCCGGTTCTACCTTTAAAATTGTGCAGGCATTGGTCGGATTGCAGTTAGGTATTTTGACTACGGGATCCGTTTTTACACATGCAGGTGCTCCTGTCAAATGTCACGTACACAATACCTCACATAATGATTTACATAATGCAATTCAGTGGTCTTGTAATCCTTATTTTTACCACGCATTTCGTAAAATTTTATATGACAATACAGAAGGCAATACGTTTGAAAGGTCTGCGCAAGGACTCCAACGTTGGTCCGAATTAGTGGCCAATTTTGGTTTTGGTCGGAAATTGGGGGTTGATTTAGGAAATGAGAAAAAGGGCAATCTCCCTAATGTCGAGTATTATAACAAGGTTTATAAGGGGGAAAATACATGGAAATTTTCCAATATATATTCCTTGAGTATCGGTGAGGGAGAGTTAGTGGTTAGTCCGCTGAAGATGGCTAATTTCGCTGCGATTATTGCCAATAAGGGTTGGTATATTCCTCCGCATTTAGTGAAGGGCGTAGGCGATAAAAAGACGATTGACACTTTTTATAAAACGCCCGTGTCTGTGGGGATCGATGCCAAACATTTTAATGTCGTTCATGAAGGTATGCGTGATGCAGTTTTACATGGCACTGTGGGGAGGGAGGGAAAAATTCCTGATATTGTCATGTGTGGAAAAACCGGTACATCTCAAAACCAAAAGGGCAAAGACCATTCTGTTTTTATCGCTTTTGCGCCCAAAGATAATCCCAAAATAGCCATTGCCGTATTTGTGGAAAATGCTGGGTTTGGAGGTTTTGCGGCAGCTCCCATCGCCTCATTAATTATCGAAAAATATTTAAAAGGCCGTGTGGATAGAAAAGATATTGAGACTAAATTTATGAACATGAGCTATTTGGCGAATGTAACGTATAATCGTAGAATAGTTAAAAAGGATTCATTAAAACGATGAGCCAAGAATCGAACCAAATCAGGAAATTAGATTGGATAACGGTGGGCCTGTATGCACTTTTTGTGTTATTAGGCTGGATGAGTATTTACTCAGCCGTCTATAATCCAGAAGCTCCTTTGTGGATTTTTGATGAGGCATTTTATACGAGCAATGCGGGGCGCCAATTAATTTGGATTGGCACATCGCTAGTCCTAATTATGTTCATATTCGCCTTAGATTTCAGGTTTTTTGA
>JABMMK010000054.1 GCA_013205605.1 Cytophagales bacterium
ATATCATGCTGAGTCACCTCGGGCCAAGCATTGCCCTTGGCATGATAGTGCTCATATTCTTTTATTAATTCTGAATCATCCACTAAATCTAAAGCCAAACAAAATCGTTGCATAATATTATTATTTAAAATACTGATTAAAAGACTGTATCGTTTGGGTCGCAGCCGCCTCTGAATTAGGCCAAGCAAAAGCCTCCGCAGAAACATAACCCGGATAATTTATTTCTTTTAATACCTTGGCCACCTCCCTGAAATCCGAATGCCCATTTCCCACCGGACGCCTATTGCTATCCGCAAAATGTACATGTATAACCAAATCACCTGCCGCCTTGATACTCGCCGCCATATCCGCCTCCTCGATATTCATGTGAAATAAATCGGCCAATAAACCCACATGCTGTATTTGGCGCGTCTTTAAAAATTGAACTCCATCGCCAAGCGTATTGATTAAATTAGTCTCATACCTATTTAATGGCTCATAAATTAATTTGACCCCTAAGGTTGACGCATGCTTCCCTAAATAACTCAAACCATCAGCCAACCAATGCATCGCCTCTTCCCGATCTACCCCTGCCACCACATTTCCTTGCATGGACCCAATAATCGCCGGGGCCCCAAAAGCCGCTCCAAAGGTGATCATCGACTCAATAAATTCAATGGCTTTTTTCCGTATGGCCGCATCCGGATCCGTCAAGGTTAATCCATGAATCACCTTGCCAGCCCCCGTTCCTACGGCGGCCAATTGCAATTTGTATTTTTCTAAAAGTGATTGGGTCTCTGATACATCTAAAACTTCAGCTGAAGCAGTAAACAATTCCACCGCGTCAAATCCCAAAGAAGAAGCATGTGCCAAAATCTGCTCTAAATCATGCCAATAAATCCAAGGGCCTGATTTAATTTCTGGAACTAAGGCAATCGTAACGCAGGATTTTATCATATTTTTATCGGTCAAAATCAACCATTATTTTCGTTATACCCTTCGCATTAGCGGCCCAATCGGCCAATGCATCCCCCGCATCATCCAATGAAACTGTCTTTGAAATTACATCCTCCACAGGAAATTTGCCCGCCTCCAAATAGGCAATCACCTCCGGAAATTCATCCGTGCAATTACGCGAACCTAAAATTTCTATTTCCTTTCGGACAAAAATACCGGTGTTAAATTCAACCGCCGATTTGGCATACCCGATGCAAACCACTCGGCCTGTATACGCCACTTCATCCACCGCGGCCCGATACGTTACCGCATTTCCCACAGCCTCAATAATCACATCAGGCCCATCGCCATCCGTGATGCGCGTCAATGCCTCATGCAAATCTTCCCGACTTGTATTGATCGTATGGGCAACGCCAATCTTTTTGGCAATGTCCATTTTGGAATCATCGATGTCTATGGCAATGACCTCAGCGCCCCTATTCACCGCAGAAGCAATCGCTCCCATTCCCACAATCCCACAACCGATCACTGCAACCCGATCTTGACTACTCACTCGGCCACGAGCGGCCGCATGAAAGCCCACGGTCAATGGCTCCACTAAGGCTAATTCCTTTAAACTAAGTTTCTCCGATGAAAATAAATCCTGCCAATGAATCGCGATGTATCGGGTCATCGCACCAGGCCGACGAACCCCCATCGTTTTATTATCTTGGCATGCGTTCCTACGACCCTTCCGACACGAAATACATTTTCCACAATTCAAATATGGATACAAGGTAACCTTGTTGCCCAATTTAAATGATTCAGGTACTTGGCTCCCAAGCGCTTCGAT
The DNA here is from genome assembly GCA_013205605.1 of Cytophagales bacterium. Lineage (GTDB taxonomy): Bacteria > Bacteroidota > Bacteroidia > Cytophagales > Spirosomataceae > Aquirufa. The sequence goes on from JABMMK010000054.1 coordinate 1,769, forward strand.
CGTCCCTCCCACTTCATGACCCAAGACATTTGGATATTCTTGCAATTCAAAAAGTCCTTTGAAGCCGTTTAAATCGCCTCCACAAAACCCAACCATCCCTATTTTTAACAAAACCTCTTCAGGTCCTATGCTAGGTTTCTCAATTTCACGAATCTCAGTTTGGCCTATAGCCGTTAGAAATAATGCTCTCATATGTTAAGATCGAGGTATGTTATTTTCTGGCCGACCTTCGAACCACATTACATTTTTAACGGGGGCAATGACCGCGGCCAACTCACCTAAAATTCCTTCTGGGATTTTAAAATCCAAAGAAGCAATATTTCGCTGGATCGACGTCAGTCGGCACATCCCCACAATCGTCGTAGCGATATCGGGATGATCCATGGCATAACGCATCGCCACATCACTTAAACGCACCCCATATTTTTGACAGATTTCCAATAAAGTGGGTTGAATCGCCAACATCTCCTTCGGGGCATTATGCCATTCGGGAAGAGATGCGTCGGATAAAATTCGCTGCATCAAAGGAGCGGCATTCATTAAGCCAAATCCTTTCTCCTTCGACAAGGGTACTAATTCATCATTTATTTCATCTTGAAGCAAATTATAATGCGCCCAAGAAAGGACCGTGTCCAACTCCACTTGGCGTGCAATTTCGGCTAAATAGCGAACAGGCAAACCTGTAATTCCAATAAACCTAGCCTTGCCTGAAGCTTTGATTTTTTCAATCGCCGGCATAGCCTCGTTTAAAATTTGCTCCTTCGTAACAAATTCAATGTCGTGCAATTGGAATAAATCTACATAATCCGTTTGTAATCGTTGGAGTGATTCGTCAATACTCGCCATGATTCTTTTAGCCGAAAAATTAAATTCCTGCAAATCATAGCGACCACATTTGGTGGCTAAAAAAATATCCTTTCGCTTCCCCTGTAAGGCTTTCCCCAAGCGAGTTTCAGCCAGCGTAATTCCATAAAAAGGGGAAACATCAAAAAAATTAACTCCATGATCGATGGCATAATGAACGGCATTCTTGCCTTCCTGCTCGTCTACTACATCAAACACATTTCCAAGGGGGGAAGCTCCATACCCGAGAACAGAGATGAGTTCATTCGTCTTACCTAATTTGCGGTATTCCATGTTTTCAAAAAGAGATTAAATAGGTGTTAAACAAAGATATTGATTTTTTATTTTGAAGCGTCTTCCGAAAAATACAAATTAACCTTTCTGTGCATGGTATAAAGTCGGAAGCCTTTCCCGTCCTTTAACACCATTCCACTGGATTGATTATTGCCCATAATCGGATTCTTTTCATACTTTTTCCAATGAATTAAATCGGAAGAAACCG
>JABMMK010000055.1 GCA_013205605.1 Cytophagales bacterium
GATCAGGACCCTGATGCTTGGAAAGAAGCTGAGAAAATTGATGATTCTCGTTTGACATTAATTACGGCAAATTTCAGGCATTTAGATAAGTATTTGCGTTTAGAAGGGATCAAAAAAGTAGATGGAATTTTAGCCGATTTTGGCGTATCATCTTACCAATTGGACTTGCCTGAACGCGGATTTTCTACTCGGTTTGATGGGCCATTAGACATGCGCATGGGGCCTTCCGCATCCTTAGATGCCAAATCCGTTTTAAATACCTATTCGGCAGAACAATTGCAGAGAATTTTAGGCATGTATGGAGAGGTGAAAAATGCGAAAACATTAGCTCTCGCCATCATTCAAGCAAGGACACAAAAACCCTTGGAAATGACTTCGGAATTTAAAGAAATTCTTTTTAAATTAGCTCCAAGGTCCAGGGAATTCAAGTATTTTGCCCAGGTTTTTCAGGCGATTAGAATTGAAGTAAATCAAGAACTTGCTGTTATTGAAGAATTTTTAACCCAAGTGCCTACTGTGCTCAATGAAAACGGAAGATTAGTGGTTATTTCTTTTCATTCATTAGAGGACCGATTAGTAAAGAATTATATTAAAACAGGAGATTGTTTGGGGAAAGAGGATAAAGATATGTTTGGTGTTGTTCATAAACCCTTACAATCAGTCACTCGGAAACCAATCACAGCTTCCGAACTGGAATTAAAAGAAAATCCTAGATCAAGAAGTGCGAAATTGCGCATTGCTTTAAAACTATAAAATGGCTACCTCAGTACCCAAAAACGAACCTTCATCTAAAAAACCGAATCTAAAGGAAGACCCTTTAGAAATGTTATTTGACATTGACCATTTAACGGGTGGAGAGTTGCCTGTAGAATGGATTAAGAAAATTATCTTCATTGCTTTCCTCATTTTAATTTACATCTATTATTCTATGTTGGCCGATGGGAAAATCCACCAAATAGTAAAGAATAAGGCAGAATTAGAGGAATTAAGAGCTGATTATACGACCCAAAAAGCGGAGTTCATGAAAAAGGGGAAGCAAAGTTATTTAGCGGAGGCGATGAAAAATTATAAGCTAGAGGTGAGTTTAACACCACCTTATAAAATTGTGGAAGAAGGGAAAAAGGAGTAAAATTTCGTTTTATATGGCAGCTGATAAGCGTTTAAATATTCGGGCAATTATTACGAGGAGATTTTACATTTTCTTCATGGTGGTATTGCTCATGTTTTTGGTATTGATTTTTAATTTATACAAATTAGTCTTTCTTCAAGGGGAAGAATTACGTTCAGAGGCGGCAGCGACGTACATCAAGGAAAGAAGTGTAGAAGCGAGTAGGGGAAATATTTATTCAGATGATGGCAGTTTGTTGGCCACTTCTCTTCCTAAATATCGCTTAGGGATGGATCCATCCGTCTTTAATATTTCCGTCAAAACTGAAAAACTATTTTCAACCCACATTCATGCACTTTGTGACCAGCTGGCCCTCTTATTTAAAGATAGGTCCTCTGATGAATATTACAACAAAATTTTATTGGCTAAAAACAGTAACAAAACGTACATCTTACTCAATAATCGTTTGCTGGATTTTCAAGAAAGAAAGGCTGTGTTAAATTTTCCGCTTTTTAAAGAAGGTAAAAGAAATGCGACCAAGACAGGTGTCGTTTTTGACAAAGTAAATGTCCGCTATGCCCCATTTGGTCAAATGGCGTATCGGACGATTGGATACCTGAAGGATAAATTAGCGGTAGGCCTTGAGGGTGCTTTCGATAAAGACTTAAGAGGTACTCCTGGCAAAGGATTGTTTCAGAAAATGGATAAAAACACCTGGCGTCCCATGGAAAATGGAACGGAATTAATTCCTACGCCTGGCTATGATTTACAAACGACGATTGACGTAGACATTCAAGACATCGTAGAACTTGCGCTGATGAAGGCCTTAGCCACATTTAAAGGAAATTATGCGACAGCTATTGTCATGGAAACTGCTACCGGTGAAATAAAGGCCATTTCTAATTTGACCAAGGAGGCAAGCTCACCCACGGGTTATTCTGAGTTTGCTAATTATGCCATTGATGTTTCTGAAAATGATCCAGGCTCTATATTTAAAATGCCTTCCATGATGGCGATGTTAGAAGAATCTAATATGCCGCTGACGGATATGGTCACAACAGGTGGAAAATATACGGTCTTCAATAAGACCATGTCTGATTCACATGATTATGGAACAATTAATGTTCAAGGGGTCATCGAGCATTCATCGAATATTGGTACGATCAAGTTAATGCAGCGGGTATTTAGTTCGAAACCAGGAAAATTTTACGATTACTTGAAAAAGTTTCATTTGATCGATCCGCTTAATTTTCAGATTACCCCACGTTATACAACACCTAAATTCCCTGTGCCAGCAAAATGGGATGCTTTGCAATACATGTGGTCTTCGGTGGGTTATTCGTCGAATACTTCCCCTATGCATATGATATCGTTTTACAATGCGATTGCCAACAATGGGTATTGGATTCAGCCGATTATCGTAAAAAATGCAACGGTAGGCAATAAAGTAGTGAAGGATTACACCGAATCTCAAAAGAAGGATAAGGAGCCTTTGTGTTCGCCTGAGACTTTAAAGAAAATTAAAATTATGTTAGAAGGGGTGGTGGAACGCGGAACCGGAAATAATTTGAAAGGTACTCCTTATGGCATTGCGGGAAAAACGGGTACGGCACAGCGCTTGGTCAACGGGAATTATGTCAAAGGAACTTATTATGTTTCATTCATCGGATATTTTCCGGTGGTAAAACCTAAATACACGGTTTTAGTTGCCATGGATAAACCTGAAGGAGGTTCTGAAGGGACCTACGCACGCCAAGTAACGGCTCCGGTTTTCTTGGATATTTCAAATCATATTTACTCCCGTGACATGAAATTGCAAAGAACCTTATCTGGAACTTTGCCAGACTCATTAAATAATGCCAAACTTTCTCATACAATTCATCCATTGGATCAAAAAATACTTTTTACCAATTTCAATTTGCCCAAAGTAGAAGAAGACGGGCGCTGGGTATTATTTAGTCAAGATAAAAAACTAGTACAAAATTCAGCCATTTCTTTTCCTGCCAAAACGGTCCCCAATGTCGTTGGGATGAACTTGCGCGATGCGCTGTTTGCCTTGGAAAATAGGGGATTAAAAGTAAGAGCCAATGGGATGGGAGCCATTATTTCTCAGTCGATTGCCCCAGGAACACCCAGCAGAAAAAATCTATTATTGAATATCCAATTAAAGTAAAATGGGTTCATTATTATCGTTGATTAAGGAGCTTAGCATTTTATCTACCAAAGGTAAGGATCAAGAAATAGACGCTTTATGTTTTGATTCAAGACAAGCAAAAAGTGGTTCTTTATTTTTTGCCATTCCTGGTACGCAAGTAGATGGACATCAGTTTTTAGACCAGGTGTACGCGCAGGGTTGCAAGGCTTGGTTGGTGCAAGAGATTCCTGCGAATATTCCTGACGATGTTACCTGCATTCAAGTAGCAGACTCCAATGCCGCATTAGCGGAGGTATCCTGCGCTTTTTATGATCATCCTTCTTCCAAATTGAACCTCATCGGAATTACGGGAACCAATGGAAAAACGACGAGCGTAACACTCCTGTTTGAATTATTTAAAAAGCTTGGGCATCGTTGTGGA
>JABMMK010000056.1 GCA_013205605.1 Cytophagales bacterium
ATATAAAAATGCGCGCCATCATTCTTGTCGCTGGACAGTCGACTCGATTGAGCGAACCTAAAATTGTAGTCAATTTTAAAGGAAAAACTCTTCTTGAAAAAACATGTTTAATTAAAATAAATGCTTGTAACGATGTTTTAGTTCTGCTGGGTTCTAAAACCCAAAAGTCCATTGAAATTATTTGGACCTTACCTTTTAATATGAACCAAATCGGATGATCGGATTAATATTAGCTGCAGGACGTTCCTCGAGGTTAGGAGAGCCTAAGATTTTGTTTCAGTATTTAGGAAAGAGTTTGTTAGAGCGGACGTGCCAACAAGCCCTTTCCGTGTGTTCTGAAATTTTAGTCTTAATCGGCGCTGAAACCGAAAAATCCAGTGAGATTTTACGTAAACTTCAACGCACAAATTCTAAGGTCCAATTTTGCATTAGTGAACATTGGTCGGAAGGGATGGGGTCTACCTTGGCGGAAGGCTTACGTATGCTGGCTGATAAGCAGGAAGATATCATGGTTTTGCTTTGCGATTTACCTTTCATTGAGTCTTCTCATTTGTCGGCGCTACAAAATGCTAAACAATTACACCCCAAGCTTTTTATTGTTTCCGATTTTGGCGGGCAAATGTCGCCACCCGTGGTGATACCCCAGCAGTTTCAATCCCAGTTTTTTGATTGGAAAGGGGAGAAAGGCCTTGGAGAAATTTGGCATAAACAGGCAAAAGACGTTTTATATTGTCATTTCAATGTACAATACAAGGATTTAGATACGCCAGACGATAAGGCCTATTGGCGCGTAGTCGAAACTCAAAATACAACCGAGTAATATACATTTCGTGCCTTGATTTTGGGTCTCAACGCGGAAATTATTACCTTTATAGCTTGCTTAGTTAATAGCAAATATTTTTTCAAATTAATCTTACATTGTGGAATCTATTGACAATTTACCTACCCTTGAAACTGCCCAAAAATTAGGTTTACTCCCCGAAGAATATGATCGGATTCAAGTGATTTTAGGCCGCAAGCCTAATTTCACCGAGCTTTCTATATTCTCGGTAATGTGGTCTGAGCATTGTTCATATAAAAATTCGATTGTTTGGTTAAAGACTTTGCCCAAAGATTCCCCCCGAATGCTTGCGAAAGCCGGCGAGGAAAATGCGGGTTTAGTTGACCTAGGAGATGGTTTAGGTTGCGCATTCAAAATAGAGTCACACAACCACCCTTCGGCATTAGAGCCCTATCAAGGTGCGGCGACGGGTGTAGGAGGAATTAATCGAGATATTTTTACGATGGGTGCGCGTCCAATCGCCCAATTAAATTCGCTTCGATTTGGGAATATAGCCTTAGCCAAAACGAAGTGGTTAGTCAAAGGGGTGGTAAAAGGAATTGGTGATTATGGCAATGCTTTTGGTATTCCGACGGTTGGCGGTGAAGTATTTTTCGACGATTGTTATTCCACAAATCCACTGGTTAATGCCTTCTCTGCAGGTATTTTGAAAGTTGGCACTCAGGCTTCAGCCATTTCATATGGAGTAGGAAATGGTGTTTTTATTGTGGGTTCGGCTACTGGAAAGGATGGAATTGGAGGAGCTAGTTTTGCTTCTGAAGATATTACAGCTAAGTCTTCTGAAAAATTGCCTGCGGTCCAAGTGGGTGATCCTTTCCAAGAAAAGTTATTATTGGAAGCTTCTTTGGAGATCATTGAAGCGGGTTGCGTGATTGGAATTCAAGACATGGGTGCGGCAGGAATTATTTGTTCTACGTCTGAAATGTCAGCTAAAGGTGAGCATGGAATGATCATTGACCTTTCCAAAGTACCTACGCGTCAAGCCAATATGCAACCATTTGAGATCTTATTATCCGAATCTCAAGAAAGGATGTTGATCGTTGTAGAAAAGGGTAGGGAGCATGAGGCGAAGCGAATTTTCGACAAGTGGGATTTGAATTGTGAGCAAATTGGAGTCGTGACAGATACGAAAAGATTAGAGTTTTATCAAGATGGCCAATTAGTAGCTGATGTGCCGGCGGATGATTTGGTTTTAGGTGGAGGTGCACCTGTCTATACTCGTGAATACAAAGAACCCGCTTATTTTCAAGAGTTTAAGAAGTTCTCTATTGACTCAGTGGCTGATTTAACGTCTGAAGAATTATCAAAGGCTTTTGATTTTTTAATGAATCATCCCAATATCGCATCTAAAAAATGGGTGGCTGAACAATATGATTCATCGATCGGCCGAGCGAACAGAAACACAAATGCTCCTTCAGATGCAGCAGTAGTTAAGTTACATGGCTCTCAAAAATCCATTGTTATTACCGTGGATTGTAATTCAAGATATGTCAATGCGGATCCTGAAGAGGGATGTGCGATGGCCGTAGCCGAAGCAGCTAGAAATATTGTTTGTTCGGGTGGAGTGCCCGTGGCGATTACCAATTGCCTAAATTTTGGAAATCCTTACGTTCCGGAAGTGTATTGGCAATTTGTGGGAGCTATTAAAGGAATGAAAAAAGCTTGTTTGGCTTTTGAAACTCCAGTAACGGGAGGTAATGTTAGTTTTTATAATCAATCTTCTGATGAAGGTCCTGTATTTCCTACGCCGACCATCGGTATGTTGGGAATTTTGGAAGATCCAAGCATGAAAATGACTTTGGATTTCAAGAAGGAGGGAGACCTTATTTATTTAATCGGTCAAGCCGTAAATGACATTGCTTCTTCTGAATATGTATATTCATATAAAAAAATCAAGGCTACCCCAGCGCCTCATTTTAATTTAGAAACTGAGCAAAAAGTTCAAAAATCTATTGCCGGCTTAATCGCCGCTAGGTTAATTCAATCTGCTCATGATGTTTCTGATGGAGGTTTATTGATTACTTTGGCGGAATCTTCATTCCCTAGAAAATTAGGTTTTTCTGTTCAGGAGGATGTGAATATTCGCCGCGATGCATGCTGGTTTGGCGAAGCTCAAAGTAGAGTGGTGGTTTCCATCGATGCTCAAAATAAAGCGAAGTTTGAATCATATTTGAATCAAAATAATCAAGTATTTTCTTTGATTGGAGAAGTTAAAGGCAAGGATATGTCGGTGGATAATCAAGTTATTTCCACTTTGCAAGGTGCATATGATTCTTACCATTCAGCGCTGGAAACTGCCTTAATGAAATAAGTACATGAGCCGTTATCTAATGCAATTCTCGTATGATGGCGGCTCCTTTCATGGCTACCAAATTCAACCCAACGCGCATTCCGTACAAGCCGAGTTAGAAGAAAAATTAAGCCTGCTTTTAGGTTTGAAGGTTGAAATTACGGGTAGCTCAAGGACAGATACTGGGGTGCATGCTCGACAACAATTTGCGCATGTCGACTTACCTGAAGAGATAATACCGGCAGAAGATTTTGTGTATCGAGCTAATCGGATGTTGCCCACTTCCTTAGCACTTCAATCAATCTACGCTGTTTCGGATAATTTTCATGCGAGATTTGATGCTTTGTCTAGGACCTATGAGTACATCATTTCCACAACTAAAAGTCCATTAATGCGGAAATATGCGTATTGGTTTGAGGCCAAATTGGATGTAGACCAAATGAATTTAGCCGGGGACATTTTAAAAAATCATAGCGATTTTCAGTGTTTTTCAAAAGTGAAAACAGAAGTGACTACGTTTGATTGTGAGATAAAAAAAGCATTTTGGGAAATGCGAAATGACCAATTAATATTCACCATTCAGGCCAACCGCTTTCTACGAGGAATGGTTCGAAGTGTGGTGGGAACTATGATCGAAATAGGTTTAGGACACTGGGAATTATCAGATTTAGCAAATATACTCCAATCAAAAGACCGCAAAAAGGCCGGCAGATCTGTACCTGCCCATGGCTTGTATTTAATTCAAGTGGAATATCCCCAAGCTACTTTTGACGCCAAATGTTCATAATGACATCTAATAATGTCGCAGCCGTTTGAATTTTTATCTCTTTGGGCTTATAGTTCAATCCCTTCAAATTGTATTTTGAAATCCATATTTGCTTAAATCCTAACTTTTCGG
>JABMMK010000057.1 GCA_013205605.1 Cytophagales bacterium
TGGGAAAATAATGCTATGTTTGACATAAAGAAAAGGTTTTGTTTTTTGTGTAACCCAAAGGTAACGATGGGATAAAAACTTTCCTTTTCTTTTTTTATCGTTTAGGACGCTATTGATTTTAAAGGATTGAAATGATCGGATCAATTAATATATTGCTAATTAATTGTACTTACCAAATACATATAAACCTATTTTAGCATGTTAAAAATAAGCTTCGCCTTGATTTATGGGCTTCTTTTCTTTTTTGGAATTCATTTTTTTGATTCTTCGTCCAAGCAAAATAAAATAAATACCCTTGTCAAAATTGACACATTACGCAATGCCGGATTTTGGCCTGGTGAGTTACAAGTCAAAAATTTCACGAGTGGCGACCTCACTCCTTCCCCAGCTTGTTTGGCCGTTGCCGCCACTGGTGAGGTTTATGTAGGAGTGGACAAAATTGGTTCATTGGGTAAGACTCCTAAAAAAGGATATATCTTAAAACTTATCGACAAAGACCATGATGGAAAAGTAGATGTGAGCACCCAATTTGCGATGGTTGATAATCCACGTGGAATTATTTCTTTGGGCAACAAAGTATATGTTCTTCATACGGTTTTCTCCCCAGAAACGGGAAAAGCGACTGGTATGGATTTAGTGGTATTTGAGGACAAGGACAATGATGGAGTGGCTGATGGCCCTTCTTCTCCTTTAATTGAGCATATCAGTTCTGTTAAATTCCTTCAAAGTAGAGGTACTGACCATTCAACCAATGGAATTCGCTTGGGTATCGATGGTTGGATTTACATCGCCGTGGGCGACTTTGGTTTCCACGATGCCGTGGACCGTTCAGGAAAAAAAATAACCATGTTAGGTGGTGGAATCGTTCGCGTTAGGCCAGATGGCACTGAAATGGAAGTCTATACACACGGAACTAGAAATATTTACGATGTGGCGATTGATGCTTACATGAATATATTTACGCGCGACAATACCAATGACGGCGCGGGTTGGAACATTCGTTTTAGCCATCACATTCAATCGGGGGAATATGGATATCCCCTATTATTTAAGCACTTTACGGAAGAAATTCTTCCTGGTTTAGTGGATGTAGGTGGGGGTTCTGGTACGGGATCCTTGTTTATGGATGAGCCGACATGGCCTGCGAAATACAACCAAGTGCCTATGATGGCGGATTGGGGAAATAGCATGTTGTACATACATCGTGTGACACCTGATGGAGCTAGCTTCAATCAAAAAGATGAGACCTTTATTAAGTTGGCGCAAATAACCGACCTAGATGTGGATGGTTCAGGCCAATTATACCTTGCGGCATGGGATGGGGCAGGATTTTCAGGAAGTCCAACCAAAGGTTTTGTCATCAAAGCGGTGCCAAAAGGATGGACTTACAAAGCATTTCCTGATGTTAAAAAATCTTCATTGGTGGAGTTAACGGATTTATTGAAATCCAATAGTGCGGTGGCAAGAATCACGGCCCAACAAGAATTACTGGGCAGAAGTGCAAAGGATGCCGCATCCATTTCTTGGAAATTAGCAGCTGATAAATCACTGCCTTTATATACGAGAGCTACTGGAATTTTCACCTATGCGCAAGCAGCAGATCAAAAAGAATTGGCTAAGCTTGCCACGTTGGTCGCAGATAAAAGTGTTAGAGAATTTGCATTAAGAGCGATGGCTGACAGAAAAACGAAAAGCAAATTAATTCCTTTGGCACCTTATTTGAATGGATTAAATGACCCATCTCCTCGAGTTCAGGTTGCATCGGCCATTGGCCTAGGCAGATTAGGTCGCAAAGAAGCGATTCCAGCTTTATTACAAGTAAAAGTTCCTAGCTCATTTGTGGCACCTCCTAAAGACAAAGAAGGCCCACACGCAAAACCTAATTCAGCCATCATTCCTTCTCACGTAGCGGTTCAAGCGCTCAGAAGTTTAGATGCGAAGAAAGGAAGCATCGCAGCGTTGGCGACTAAAAATTCGACGATTGCTTTATGGGCGATGCGTTATATGCATGATCCCGCTGTGGTGAAGGCACTTTTGTCGACGTACAAAAAGTCTAGCCAACCTAAATTAAAATCGCAGATTTTAGAAACAGTCGCTCGTTTGTATAAGAAAGAAAATTTCTATGAGGGTCAATATTGGTGGTCGACAAAGCCGAATGGACACGGTCCATATTACAAGACGGCTGATTGGGAATCAAGTCCAGAAATAAAGGATTTCTTCTTGGCACTTTGGAATAAATCATCAGATGCTGAAAAATTGGTTTTATCGGATTTAAATGAAAAGCATCAAATGGAAATCACCGAGATGGCCGGTTCTGCTCAAAATATGGTAGCCAAAGAAGAGGTGAAAGTTGACCTAGAAGCCATTCGCAATAAAAAAGGGCAAATCGGAAATACGTCCATCGAAGATATTATGTTGGCCATGGTCAAAATGCCAGGCAACTCAAATGCAGGAAGAGCCTTATTTAATAAGCAAGGTTGCGTCGTTTGCCATAGTTTGAAACCTGGAGATATGCCAAAAGGCCCGTATATGGGGCAGATTGGTGCCATCATGAACAGAGAGCAAATCGCTGAGTCTATTTTAAAGCCAAACGCATCGATCTCTCAAGGATTTGCAACGGTATTAATTACGACCAAAAATAAGAGAGAATATATGGGATTTGTCACCTCTGAATCAGCCGAAAGACTGATCCTACGAGATATAACAGGGCAAACAACTACGATTAAAACCGCTGATATTTCCAGCAGAAAAGAGATGGAAACATCGATGATGCCAACGGGTCTTGCGAATGAATTATCGTATGAGGAGTTTGCCTCCTTGATTACCTTTTTATCGGAGCAAAAGAAATAATTAAATTTTTTCTTTTAGCTAAATTTGAAGATCCGACCATGAGTCGGATCTTTTTTTTGGAGTACACATAATCAGTATCCTTGTATTTTTAATGTAATATCATTTTTTGAAGGATCTTACTATAAATCGTATGTGCATATTATCATCGGCATTTATGTGTTTGAGTATCATTTTAATTTAATGTAGTGAAGCTTCTTATTAATTGACACTTCAGTTTTAGGGGGCCAGTATTTGATGAGGAAGATGTGATTAAGTTGATTGCGGCTAAAGTGGGAAAATAAAGATTCCTGCTAGTTAAATCATTTCATTATTGCGCTATTTTTAGCTAGCGAAATCTCTAGTGTTTTATTAATCTTAAAATTTTGATCCCCCAACAAGAACATTTCAAAAGTACCTGGGGCCATTTGTTGGGTTTGTAATTCAAATAAACCGGATGGGGCTAAATAGTTACCAGTTTTAAGAAATTTCAAAATACCATTTTTATAAAATTTTACAGGGCTTATGAATTTTTTTCCTGAAGATTTATTTTTAAACAAAACAAACCAAGCGTTATTTAAGCTAGGTTTAGATGGAAAAGCATCTATTTGAAATATAAAATAATTATCCTTTGGGAGATGATGTTGCGTATAATTAGATATTTTCAAATTTATAGCTTTCAATTGAGTATCAAATGTATCCTTAGGAAAATACATTTCATTTACTTTCCATATACCCATTTGATAAGCAGGTATTAAGAATTCATTTGACAATACAACAAATCTAGGATCCATATTAAACATTACATGATTATTACTCCAATTAAACGAATTAGCCAATGCCGAATTTTTTCTATCAAAAACAACCTGAGTATATCTATAATAAGTTAATGCGGAAAAACATAAACTAAATAATAACAATGTGACAACTATCCATTTTGAATTAATAAAATAGGGAATCATTATAATGTAGATACATGTCAACAGAAAGGGACTAAACATGAGAAATCGACCAACTATCACCGGTCCGGACGAACTTCGAACAAATGCAATTAAAAAAATAGCGGCCGCCATATAGCTGAAATAAGAAAGCAAAATAATTCTTTCACTTCGAATAGAAGAGCTACTAAAAAAGCTTTTAAATAATAAAAATACAAAGGCTGAGAACGCAAAAATTCCTGCGCCAACTGAAAGAAAAATTCCATTTTTGTCAAAAATAGAAAACACTCCACCCATCAATCCGAAAAAAGTGACAAAAATATTATAAAAATTGGTACTAAATTCTGCCATGCGGCCAGAAGGAGAATAATTTATTTTGTAAATAATTAAATAAATGATTAGCAAAAGAACCAATATAAGTATAGGCTTATATTTTTTTTGAAAAAAGTAAGAAAGTCCCACGCTACTAATGGCAAATAATCCACTGCCAAAAGTTAAAGTTGACAATACCGTAAACAAATATGTTAAAAAATATTTTCTTGTAATAGATAGCTTAACTGCCAAAAAAATTAACAGAGAAGTAGTTATATGACTTAGTCCGCCACCAGCCCATGTTGATACTTCAAAATACTGAGGTTGAAAATTTAAAAGTATTACTGGGAGGAAAAAAAGTATGTTTAACTTTAATTTTTTGAATTCTAAATAAAATAAATATTGAATTACTAGAAGTTGCAATATGTTAAAATAAATTAATCCATCAATAGGCAAATACCCAAATACGAAATAAAAGAAAAAAAGAATTAACCGATGCACCAAAATAAAATGATCATTCGTTAATTGAAAAAATAATGATATCGAATTAAGAAAATTTCGACCTTCTGTTTTTATCAAATATATGAACCTAATATAATCAACATCATCTTGAAATGGAAAGTCGATCGTAGACCATATAATAAAAAATACAAACAAGGATGTAAATAAAGAAATCAAAATGATGCCCAATAAAGACATTTGCCTATCAGAAATGGAAATCATAAAAAAATAAGTTTTGAGTGCACAATTTTGAAAATCATTTTGACTAAACAATAACAAAGCTAAAACAACATACTATTAAATCACAAAAACCGCAGTCAAAAAGAAAAAATTAATGACTAATACCTGAAATATATATCTATAAATAAAATTTAATCGCTCAAATAATTTCATTTACCCTATTTGTTCTTGATTTTTGCCAAACATTAGCAAATACACATTGGAAATAGTCATTTTAGGAGGAGGAGCTGCCGGATTTTTTGCCGCCATTTCAGCAAAAAAATACTTTCCACAAGCACATGTACGGGTATTTGAGAAAACTTCTAAGTTTTTAGGGAAAGTGAAAATCTCAGGAGGTGGCCGTTGCAATGTCACAAACGCATTATCAAATCACCGATTATTATCCGAAAAATATCCAAGAGGGGAAAAATTCTTGCGAAAAGCTTTTGAGCAATTTGATACAAAAGCCACGATGGAGTGGTTTGAAAACCGGGGTGTTCCATTGAAAACCTATTCAGACCTTTGTGTTTTTCCGGTATCAAATGAGTCTCAAAGCATCATTGATTGCTTGTGGAAAGAAGCGAAAACATTAGGAGTTGAATTGTGGACCTTGCGCGCCATCGACAAAATAATTCCTTTAGATAATGGTTTTGAAATTAGCTGTAAAGAAGTCAATGAAAAAGTAGACCGAGTGATTGTTACGATTGGCGGTCAACCTAAATTGACAGGGTTTTCTTGGCTAGCCGATTTAAACCATAACATCATCCCACCGATACCATCCTTATTCACATTCAACATGCCCAAAGAACCCATCCGTGAACTGATGGGCATCGTGGTGGAAGAGGCAGTCGTTCGAATAGAAGGTCAAAAACTTGTAGGCAAAGGCCCTTTATTAGTTACCCATTGGGGTATGAGCGGACCAGCCATCCTACAACTATCTGCTTGGGGAGCGCGCATACTGGCAGAATCAAATTACGAATTCAGCATTTTAGTTAATTGGCTTAATGAAACGAAAGAAAATACGCTTCGAGAAAGCTTAGTTAAAACCATCAGCATTCATGGCTCTAAGATGATTTCAAATCTGAACCCCTTTGAAATTCCCAATCGACTTTGGCTTTTTTTATTATTAAAAAATGAAATTAATCCAGCGACCAGGTGGAATGATTTAGGCGCAAAAAATGCCAATAAACTTGTAAACACGCTATTAAACGACCGCTACGTCGTCCAAGGAAAGACCACGTTTAAGGAAGAATTTGTCACCGCTGGAGGAGTGGACTTACAAGAAATCGATGTCAATACCATGCAAAGTAAAATCCATCCAGGCTTATTTTTCGCGGGCGAAGTCATGGACATCGATGGTATAACGGGCGGATTTAATTTCCAATCAGCCTGGACCACAGGTTATATCGCAGGAAAACATGTGGGGAACTAAAATTCTCCCCACAGATTTGTTGCACATGCGTCACAAATTTAATTCAAAAACAAAGGCATTCAGAACCGAACTTTCAAATTCAATCCTTCGAAACATAGATATAATCCGAAGGTAGTTCTTTGCCCATCCTATTTTCTGACATCTTCCCGTATAATTCCAACGAATAAGGATCAATCAATTCCCCATATTGATTGAAAAAAATCTGGGAAACAGGCATGATTTTTGAATTTTGCCTAAAATTATAATTGTAATCCACTGACAACATCCCTTTCAATTCTAACAAAAAAATAGTCGAATCACTGGTGGGCCTAACCACATCATCTGCCTTAAATTCAGGCACCATACCCATGTACTTGCGGTCCTTGTAATAATAGGCGGAAAACCCTTCTTCGGTCAACTTATTTCGGTACAATGCCCACAAAAAATGTTTAATGGATCCCTGAAAAATATCTTTCCGATTGGATTCCCAGCGCTTTTGTTGTTTGGGAGAACTTGGCATTAAGGGTTCAAAATATCCACTTGCCTTAAAACTCATGCGGGTAATCCCCTTTTGAAAATCGACCAAAAAGCCTCGATATAAATAACCCAAATTTCGGTTTTCAATCATCAAGGGCTGTTCTGCTTTAGCGGTCAATACCTTTTTTGCTTTGTCATAATCGACATCGATGACCTCTCGATTTAAAATTTGAACCTCGCTCCTTGAAATATCCCTGCCTAAAAATTCATTTTCAAAATCCCTGATTGATTTATTCCATACCTTATCTTTTTGACCCTTTACCCGAACTTCCATCAAATCTAGCACATTTTCATCCAAGCGCTCAACGAGATTTTTTAGGTCGGAATCGATGCTCGTCAACTTCATCGACGTCTTAAACCCGACCATCGATATGGAGAATTTATAAATGCCTTTGGGGATATTTTTTAGGACAAATCGGCCATTCACATCTGCCTGTGTTCCAAATGATGTACCATTTAAATACACATGAGCAAATGGGATGGGAGCACCTTCTAGGTTGTTTTCAATAATTCGACCTACAACTGAAAATTTTTGCTGAGCTTGAGCGCTCTGCAAAACGGATAAACACAGAAAAGTAAGAAGGTAAATGGAAAACTTCATCTATATCAATTTATTAAAAATTTATAGGATAATTGAAAACAAAAACGATATTTTTGTCGACTAAACCTAGTCTATGAAAAAAATATTCCTTGCATGTGCGCTGCTTTTTTCTGCCAATGTCCTTGGACAAATGAATGACCAAGCCAAAATCACGATTGACCTTTCCAAAACCCAGGAAAAAATGAAGCCCATTTATGCTTGGTTTGGCTATGATGAGCCAAATTACACTTACATGAAAGATGGCAAAAAATTACTAACTGAAATTTCTGCCTTAAGTCCCGTGCCTGTTTATGTTCGTGCGCATAGCCTTTTGGTCACTGGAGATGGCGTCGCAAATTTAAAATGGGGTTCTACCAATGCCTACACGGAAGATGCGCAAGGAAATCCGATCTACGACTGGACCATTATCGACAAGATTTTTGATACCTACATTCAAAGAGGCATGAAGCCTTTGGCCCAAATCGGTTTTATGCCAGAAGCTCTTTCCTCCCACCCCACACCCTATAAACACTATTGGAAACCGGGTGACAATTACAATGACATCTACACCGGCTGGGCCTATCCCCCAAAGGATTATAAAAAATGGGGGGAATTAATTTTTCAATGGGTCAAACACAGTGTCGCTCGGTATGGTCAAAAAGAAGTGGAAAGCTGGTATTGGGAGGTTTGGAACGAACCCAATTCTGCCTATTGGAAAGGAACGCAAGCGGAATTTTTTAAACTCTATGATTACTCAGCGGATGCGGTAAAAAGGGCATTGCCAACGGCTAAAATTGGCGGAACCGATATCACAGGAGGAGGAATGAAATTCCAAGATGCCTTCCTAAAACACTGTTTATTTGACACCAATTTTGTAACAAAAAAGATAGGCTCACCTCTAGATTTAATTTTATTTCATGCCAAAGGATCCCCCAAATTAGAGCAGGGAAAAGTCGTGATGAGCGCTAGGGCCCAACTCAAAAACATTGAAGATAATTTAAAGGTGATTGCTGCCTATCCCCAATTAAAAAACCTGCCCATCGTCATCGGCGAATCGGATCCTGAAGGTTGCGCTGCTTGCGGAATGGCTACAAGTCCACAAAATGCATATCGAAATGGAACGATGTATTCAAGCTATACTGCAGCGACTTTTGCCCGTAAATATGAATTGGCTAAAAAATACAATTCCAATTTAATGGGAGCTGTGACTTGGGCCTTTGAATTTGAAAACCAACCCTGGTTCTATGGTTTCAGAGATTTAGCGACCAATGGCGTAGACAAACCTGTCTTAAATGTATTTAGAATGTTTGGGAAAATGCAAGGAGATTTTGTAGAGTCAAAATCAGATCATGCCTATTCACTCCAAATGGCCTTAGACTCTAGTTTTAGAGGAGCAAAAACAGATATCGGAACGCTTGCCACCAAAAATAAAAACACCGCGTCCGTCATGGTTTGGAACTACCATGATGTAGATAAAAAGGGTGAATTCACACAGGTAACTTTGGAAATTTCAGGGATTAATTCCACCTCGGCCAAACTAACGCATTACAGAATCGATGATTTACACAGCAATAGCTATGAGGTTTGGAAAAAAATGGGGTCGCCTCAATCGCCGACAAGCCAGCAAATTTCAGCACTCGAAAAAGCAGGCCAATTGGCCTTAGTGAATCCTCCCCAAAAATTAACGATTACAAAAGGTGCAATAAAAGTTGAAACTGAATTGCCCCGACAGGCCGTCGACCTGTTCCAATTAACCTGGTAAAATTTCACAGAAAAATCCTAGGAAGAAAATCATCGACTTCTTCCTAGGGTTATATTATTTTTTTCTGCCCACGCCAAATTGGTCCCCAGCTCTAACCGCCCTCCCCTTTTCAAACTGAATTTCAACAACTTTTTCACTAGAAACTGCATTGTGAAATTCGTCCTCTAAGTGTAACAAAACTTTTCGCGTCTGTACGTCAACCACCTCGCCACTAGAGGGATAGGCAAATTTTCCGTCTAAACTAAACGTGATCCAACCCGGCATATCTTTCATGGGGATCGTGGTTAATTGTTGGTATGGCGCAACACCAGAAAAAACATGCAAGCGCATATTAAACCCATCACATAACCAAATTTCCTTTTCGTCTGGAGTCAAACCAATGCCATGACTCGGGTTTCCATGTCGGCGTACTGGCCCTTTATTCCAACCCTCCACCACTAAACTAGCAAGCTTCTTGCCAGTTTTTAAATCCCCCACTTCAAATCCCAATAAACTATCGACTGTAACAAAACCTAAAGTCTCATTGTGATTCACGGTGAATGGCCGAACATATCCCAAAAATGGACCCACTTTTAAACGAACTTGATGTGTTTTTGTATCCGAAACATATAACCACGGATTTCCGATATCACCCATATACACTGAATTTCCGGAGGAACCATAAACGGTATTATGGGCTCGCTTAAACCCATCAATTTTTTTGATGATATCCCCCGTTTCGCAATCAACCACATTCCAGAAATTCTTTTCCAAGGAAGGTAAATACATCGTTTTCCCATCGGGAGAAATGGACATGCGGTCGCAACCTCCTACAAATTGCCGTTCCCAAATCACTTTTTCAGTCGTCAGATCGATGCGCTGCAAGGACTCCAAGCTACTCACATAAATACTATTTAAAGCAATACTAACGGCAACTCCTTTGACATTCGAAGGTTTCCCGTTGGGATGTAAGCCTTGCGTTTTAATTCGTTTCACAAATCGATGACCATGGTCCATATCAAAAACCAAAATCCCATGTCCGCCATAACCCAAATAATCACGTATTCCAGGTGCAGCCACGTATAAATAACGATTTGCTTTTAATTGTTGGGCTATGCCTTGAAAGGCAAAAGTCGCACTGATTAAAATAGTTAAAATGTATTTCATGGTATGATTGGTTTAATTATAAATTAACAATATTCAAATTTTGAGCATAAATAATCTTTACATCTTATATCCAAGCCATGAATAATTTTTCATCAAATCATATGAAAAATCAATAGGCAAAAAA
>JABMMK010000058.1 GCA_013205605.1 Cytophagales bacterium
ATTTTCCCGCCATATTGGGCCCCGTAATCATCATGATTTGTTGGGTTTCATGATCCAAAAACACATCATTCGGAACGTATTCCTCCCCTGCGGCCAAAGACATTTCGATGACGGGATGTCGACCCGCAATAATCTCGATCGCATCCCCTTCATGTAAAACAGGCCTTGCATATTTATTTTTTTGAGCGACTACCGCAAAACTGGTCAACACATCTAAGGTGGCTAATCCGGTCGCATTGACCTGAATTAATTCCAAATACCCCAAAGCCTCGCGAACCAATTCGTTAAATATGCCCAACTCAATCGACGCAATTTTATCCTCCGCCGTTAAAATCTTCTCCTCATACATTTTCAATTCCTCCGTAATGTAGCGTTCCGCATTCACCAAGGTTTGCTTCCGAATCCAGTCGGCTGGTACCCGATCTTTATGTGCATGCGTCACCTCCAAATAATACCCAAAAACCCGATTATACGAGATTTTCAAGGAACTGATGCCCGTACGTTCAATCTCCCGCTTCTGCATCGCGGCTAAATATTCCTTGCCGTTGGCCGACAACAAATGTAATTCGTCCAGTTCCGGCAAAAAGCCCGTTTTAATAATGCCCCCCTGATGAATCAACATAGGCGCATCTTCCCGCAAGGCCTCGTCGATTTTCTGAACGAGTTTAAGGCAGGGGTTCAATTGGTCCGCCCATTTTGCCAAATAAGCAGAGGATTGATTCGCAAGCAATTCCTTAATCTCAGGAATTTGTAAAAGCGCCCGTTTCAAAGCCAATAGCTCCCGCGGATTAACCCGAGTGGCGGCCACTTTGGAAATCAAACGCTCCAAATCCCCCACAGGCTTTAATAAATGAACTAAGGAATCCAATAAATCGGAAGAAGAAATAAGCCCGGCGACCCCTTCTTGGCGTTCATTTATGGCCTTCAGCTCTTTTAAAGGCAAGACCATCCACTTCCGCAACAAGCGAGCGCCCATGGGAGTGAGCGTTTGATCCATCAACTGAATCAATGGCACCCCACCCTCCTGAACCGAATGAATTAACTCCAAATTCCGAATGGTAAATCGGTCCAACCACACATATTTATCTTCCTCAATTCGCTGAATCGTAGAGATATGACCAACTTGATTATGCTCCGTCTCGGCCAAATAATGTAAAATCACACCCGCGGCAATCACCCCCAAGGGCATATCTTCAATCCCAAAACCTTTTAAATTTTGAGTCTTAAAATGCTGAGTCATTAATGGATACGCAAACTCATGAGTAAAAATCCATTCCTCCAATGTAAACGTGTGGAAGGCATCACCAAAATGCTCCAAATAAAGCGCACGGTATTTTTTAGGATATAAAATTTCAGAGGGCATGAAACTTTGCACCATCTTCTGAATGTAGGGCAAAGGCCCCTGAGAACACATAAATTCGCCCGTGGAAATATCCAAAAAAGCAAGGCCAAACAAAGACTCTTTCTCCGAAAAGGACAAAGCCGCCACATAGTTATTGCGCTTATGGTCAAGCACTTGGTCATTAAAAGAAACCCCCGGAGTCACCAATTCTGTCACCCCCCTTTTCACAATTCCTTTGGCTAATGCCGGATCTTCTAATTGATCGCAAATCGCCACGCGCTGTCCCGCGCGAACTAATTTAGGTAAATACGTATCTAAAGAATGATGTGGAAAACCCGCCAAATGATCATCTGCATTTCCATTATTTCGACGCGTCAAAACGATCCCCAAAATCTTGGACGCTTTCACTGCATCTTCCCCAAAAGTCTCATAGAAATCCCCCACCCGAAACAATAATATTGCTCCAGGATATTTAGCCTTGATCTGATTAAACTGTCGGGACAAAGGAGTTTCCCCTTTTTTCAAAGGTTCCTCCCCATTTTTTGTATTTTTTGCCAAAATAATTTCGGGTAATGAAAGCAAAAATAACTCAAATTTTATACTTTTACCATTCTTTAAATCTATAGAAAAATAATGATCAATAATTCAATTTACATTCAATCACAACAAGAGGTTTTTGATGTTGTCATTGTGGGTTCTGGAGCAGGTGGAGGAATGGCAGCACATACATTAACAAAGGCAGGAGCCAAAGTTTGTGTATTAGAAGCAGGCCAACCTTTTGATCCCGCTGACCCTAAGAACATCACTCAATTAAAATGGCCTTATGAATCTCCTCGCAGAGGAACTGGAACGACTAGAGCCTTTGGAGATTTCGATGCGGCGTATGGCGGCTGGGAAATAGACGGAGAACCGTATACCCGTAAAAACGGCACTAAATTCGACTGGTTTCGTGCGCGCATGGTGGGAGGAAGAACCAATCACTGGGGACGTATTTCCTTGCGTTTTGGCCCAGACGATTTCAAAAGAAAAAGCATCGATGGTTTAGGAGATGACTGGCCGATTGGCTACGATGACATGAAGCCATTTTATGATAAAATAGATAAAATGTTAGGGGTTTTTGGGACCAACGAAGGACTGAGAAATGATCCAGATGGATTTTTCTTGCCTCCACCTAAACCTCGTTTACATGAATTGATGATCAAGAAGGCCAATAAGGCTTTGGGAATTCCCACCTACCCTTCTCGTTTATCTATCTTAACAAAACCAATAAACAACGAGCGTGGAGCTTGTTTTTACTGTGCACAATGTAGTCGAGGTTGTTCCGCTTATGCTGACTTTTCATCTTCATCAGTCTTAGTAAAACCAGCCATGGCTACCGGAAACTTAACTTTGTTGCCATTTGCGATGGCCAGAGAAGTAATGACCGATGCGGCTACAGGTTTAGCCACTGGCGTTTCTTATGTGCACACAGGTACTTTACAAGA
>JABMMK010000059.1 GCA_013205605.1 Cytophagales bacterium
CAGTAGAAACGCGATACCTCGCGTCTAATTTCCGGTTCCTGTAGAGACGCGATACCTCGCTTCTTTTGTAACAAATCAAAATCATGTTGTACAACTTTTTGGGTGCAGTTCAAGTATCGCGTCTCTACATTTTTCTAGGGACGGGGTAAACCCGACCCCTACATTACCTATTACTTTTTACCTAATACCTAAACCCCTTTCCTTAACCTCGCCACCGGAATCCCCAAGGCCTCTCGATATTTTGCCACGGTGCGGCGCTTCACTACGAAGCCTTTTTCGGCCAATAGCTTTTCCAATGCTTCATCCGCATGAGGAGAACCCGCAGGCTCATGCTCAATAATCTCCCGTAAAATATTTTTTAATTCTCGCGTGGATATATCTTCCCCCGAATCATTCATGATTCCCTCCGAAAAGAAATATTTCAACGGAAACATCCCAAAATCCGTTTGCACCGACTTCGCCGACACCACCCTGGAGACGGTTGAAATGTCCATCCCAATCATCGCCGCAATCTCTTTCATTTTCAAGGGCCTCAATTGTGCATCGTCGCCCGTCAGAAAAAAGTCATATTGTTTGCTCACAATCCCCTCCATCGTCTTCAACAAAGTTCCCTGACGCTGCTGAATCGCCTGAATAAACCAAGAAGCCGAATCCAATTTATGCTTAATAAAGGTCACCGCCTCCTTAATGTCCTTCTGCTGCTTATCGCCTTTGGCATAGGTCTGCAACATCTCCTGAAAGGCCCGACTCACCCTTAATTCTGGGGCATTTTTGCCATTTAATTTAATCTCCAACTTACCGTCCAAAGCCGTCACAATGAAATCTGGCTGTAAATAAGGAGCCACCTCCCCCACTTCCGTTCCTCCCGGTTTAGGATTTAAGCGCGTAATAATTTTGATGGCCTGCTTCAATAAGGTATCATCCACCCCTAATTTTTGCTGAATCTGCGCATAATGCTTTTTAGAAAATTCGTCAAAATACTGGTCGATCAATTTAATCGCCAAGCCATAAGCCGGCTCATCCACTTCCCTTCGATGCAATTGCAGCGACAAACACTCCTGCAAATCCCTCGCCCCTATCCCAGCCGGATCTAATTCCTGCACTTTTTTCAATATCCCCTCCACCTCCGCATAGGTCGTCATGAAGCCAATCGTAAATTCCAAATCATTGACGATACTCTCGATGTTACGCCGTAAATAACCATCATCTTCCAAAGATCCGATGATTTGTTGGGCCAACAACTGTTCCCTCTCCGTTTTGACAATAAAACCAATCTGCATGAGCAAATATTCCTCCGCACTCGAGACCGTCGCCATCGGGCGTTCCTTCGTCTCCTCATTAGGATCATACGAATCCCCAGCCATCTTATACCCCGAATAATCATCTTGTAAATAATCACCAATCTCCAATTCCTCCCGCTCTAAATCATCCACCGTTTCTCTCTCAAGAGGCTCATCTAAATCATTCATTTCTGGACCCTCCTCCAAGGCCGGATTCTCCTCCAATTCATCCTCAATTCGAGCCGCCAATTCCGCCGTGGGAATCTGCAACAACTTGATCAATTGGATCTGCTGAGGAGATAAACGCTGCTGCTGAGAAAGTTTTAATGATAAATTTGACATCTACAATTTAATTGGAGCAAATATAAGCCGATTTACAATCAATGTTAAAAATAATCCTTAATCGTAAATAAATAAAAAATATCCGTTTTTTTAACGTAATTTTGAGGGTTATTGCCCATCTAAAGGGCCTTTTGATTTATTATCGCATGCAAATTAAAGAAATATTAGGTTTAACCGCAGCCCAACAACCCATCACGGTGAAGGGTTGGGTACGTACTAAACGAAATTCCGCGGCTGTCGCATTTATTGCCATCAACGATGGGTCCACCATTAACAACATTCAAGCGGTTGTCAATGAAGGTTCCATTCCCGAGGAAACGTTGAAATTAGTAACCACGGGAGCTTGCATCGCCGTTCATGGTCTATTAATTCCGTCTCAGGGACAAGGACAAAGCGTGGAAGTTCAAGTCAATTCCATCGAAATATATGGCGCCGCAGATCCAGAAAAATATCCGCTTCAGCCCAAAAAACACTCCCTCGAGTTTTTAAGAGAAATAGGTCACCTGCGTCCTAGGACCAATACTTTTTCCGCTATCCTGCGCATTCGACATGTCTTAGCGTTTGCGATCAACACGTATTTCAACGACCACGGCTTCTTCTATTTGCATACGCCCATCATTACGGGGTCTGATGCAGAAGGTGCTGGCGAAATGTTTCGAGTGACTACATTGCCCGCCATCAACCCGCCATTGACCGAAGACGGAAAAGTGGATTATAAAGAAGATTTCTTTGGCAAAGAGACGAATTTAACCGTTTCGGGCCAACTAGAAGGTGAATTGGGTGCTTTGGCACTCTCCAAAATATATACGTTTGGGCCTACTTTTAGGGCTGAAAATTCAAACACGACGCGTCACTTAGCTGAGTTCTGGATGGTCGAACCTGAAATGGCTTTTTTCGAACTAACTGATAATATGAATTTGG
>JABMMK010000060.1 GCA_013205605.1 Cytophagales bacterium
GGCCTGAGTTAATGGCATCACATTTTTTACCCCATTCGCTTCTACTGAAAAACGGAGTGTTTGCTGTTTTGGAACCGGCCTTAAATCTTTCGTTTTTTGAATCTGGATTAGTTTTTCATTTGTTTTTTTAGCCGGCGGAGATTTTTTTGCGAATTTATCCTTTAGCCAATGATACCCGATGATGAATAATGCCACTACGATATAGCCTTCAAAAAAGTACTCGATTTTTTGTAACATAAATTTTAAAAATGAATTTATGGCCAAATAAAATCAAGATATTTTTGAAATCAAGACCTAAAAGGAAGATTATATCTAAATCGTCTAAATTTTAGTGACAATTTTTCACTAATAACAGATGGATAAGCATGGGTAATGTTGGCTGCTTGATTTTTGTCACTTGGCCAACATGCATTTCTTTCTTGCTTAGCCTACAGCGGCCTTTTTTAGGTCATTAGGCACCTTTTTTTTGTCTTTGAATTATTGCTATTCCGCTGTTTAAAAGAGATCTGTACTAGGACATTGGTTTTCTTTTTTAGAGTTTTGCCTGATTATCTTGATGTTAATCTGTCACCCATGAACCCATCTGAATACCAACTTTTACTAGAAGTACTTTCCATTGAAACCCATTCCAAAGAGGAAGGGGCCATGATTGAGTTTTTGCTTAGTTTCTTTGCTAAAAATGGCATCAAAGCCTGGAAAGATGCGATGGGTAATGTGTATGCAGAGAAAGGGGAGATAGGTAACTATCAAAAATACCCTTTGGTCGTAGCGCATACAGATACCGTACACCGCATTCATGGGAAGAAGATTATCCCCAAGAAATTACTTTTACCTAATTTTGCAGGCGAATTAAAGCCTGCTTTAAAGGGATTTGATCAAGACGGAAATCCGGTGGGTTTAGGCGCTGATTGTAAAGTGGGGATTGCCTTGTGCTTGATCCTATTTTTACGACAACCTGTACTTAAGGGATTCTTCCCAGTTCAGGAGGAAATAGGTGCGAAAGGAGCGGAAAAAGTGGACCTAAGCTTTTTGCCAAATATAGGTTATGCGATAGAATTTGATAGTCCCTCAAATACCTCCTCGATTACGTTGGGGGGTAAATTGATGTATAACCCGTCAGACGAGAATGGTTTGGGGATAATTTTTACTAAACTGTTATTAGAATTCTCGGAGAAAAGAGAAACGGAGTTTACCTTAGAGCAACATAGTTACACAGATATTGTGAAATTGCGTCCTCATTTTTCTTGTGTGAATGTGCCGGTCGGGTATTATTTATACCATACGACCTCAGAGTATCTTTTGGAAGAGGAGGCATTTTTCGCCTTGGATATAGGAGAGGAGTTAATTAAAAGAGCGGGTTATCGTTATTATAATGATGCACCTCACCCAAGTGTGAGAAGATTGATTACCCAGTTTGCGCTAAATACCATGGAAATAATCGGAGAACTATAATGGAAGAAAAACAATACCTAATGGACGAAGTGCGTCGAGATAAGCGCAACTACCAATTTTTGAGTGATGAGTGGAGAGCGGATCCAGATATCGCGCGTGCAAGTATCGAGAAGTTTGGGCTTACCTTAGCTTTTGCACCCTTATGGATGAAATCGGATCCTGAGATAGCCCTTTTAGCGGTGAAAGCTAATGGACTAGCCATTGAATTTATTCATCTCAAATTAATTTTAACGGATGTGGATATATGTGTCATGGCCGTTGAAAATAATAGACATGCCTTGGAATTATTGCCCGCCGAAATGCGCATGAATCCGGATGTGTTATTAGCCCAATTAGCCCATGGCTATGGACTATATTCGGAGTTTAATCAACAAGTTCCAGAAGCCTTGTTGCGCGATAAAACTTTTATGAAGCGTGCGCTAGCCATCAATGGCCGGGTTTTAGAGCTTTGCCCTTATCGCATGTACATGGACCCAACAATCGCGGTTATAGCCGCGCGGAATTGTGGCCGTTTTGCTTTTAAACGTTTGGAAAAATGTTTTGAGATTCCTGAGGTGATTCAGGAACTTCAAAAACTGCAAGATGCTTGTGAAGCGGCTATGGATGCCTATATAC
>JABMMK010000061.1 GCA_013205605.1 Cytophagales bacterium
CATAAAAATCTTACCTAGGGTTCCATAAATGGTACATGTCGTATCCGTCTGCGCCGCAAAGGTCGAAAAAAGAGTGGCTGTGGCGCCCGACTTATATTTAGTCACAATCGAGCAGTTCATGTCCACTCCAGTACCTGCCATCACACCGGTAGCCTTCAATTCAAGCGGTTGGCCCAAAATTAATTTCGAAATAAATAAAGGGTAAATCCCTATGTCCATTAATGATCCGCCCGTTAAATAAGGATTAAACCAACGAGCCTCCTCGACATAGGGTAATTTGATCCCAAAATCAGCTTCCAAATGCAGTATGTCTCCAATGACTCCCGAAGCCAATATTTCTTGAACTTTAGCCACAGAGGGATGAAAACGTGTCCATAAAGCCTCCATTAAAAAGATGTTTTTCTCTCGGGCTTTAGCAATCATTTTAGCTACCTGACCTGAATTAATCGCGAATGCTTTTTCACATAAAACAGGCAAATCAGCATCCAAACAAAGTATCGTGTGTTCATAATGTAAGGCATGGGGCGAAGCAATGTAAACCACATCGATTTCCCCACTGGCCAGCATGGCCTCGTAAGATCCATAGGTCTTTACGTCTTTTGAATAATGGGATGCAAATTCCTGCGCTCTCGTGATGTCGCGCGAAGCAACCGCCGCTAAATAACCATCCGTCACATAGGCTAAATCGTCCGCAAATTTGCGAGCAATGCCTCCACAAGCTAGAATTCCCCAACGAATGGGTTGTGTCGTTTTCATATAGGTTTAATTTAAAATTTATTTCTTTAAATGGTCAATCAAAACCTCCACTTGGCTCACGTCAACCGCAGGGAAATTAGCAATACGAATTTGTGTTTCTTTCATTTTTCCATACCCCGCACCCACCACCATGCCCGTTTCTTCCTTCAATCGGCTAATCAATTCCCCCGCTAAATCTTTGCAATTTAATACCACCACCGTAGCAGAACGATGTGATTCATTTTCAACAAAAATGTCGAACTGATCCGATTTTTTGGCAAAATCATATAACATACTGGCCTTTTTATCCGTATCCTTTCTCACATGATCAATCCCAATTTTATTCATATCCTCAGCCACCTTGCCCAACACATAAATCGCCATCACATTAGGTGTTTCGGGAGTTTCAAAGTTGAGATAATTTTCCCACAAACTAGGTAATGAATGATAGGTTCCTACGATTCCTTCATTTTTTTTAATTTGCTCCGACTTCGCCAGCATCGCTTCATTGGCGATCCAAACACCTAAACCTGCCGGCATTCCAAAGGCCTTTTGAACCGAAAACATAGCCGAATCAACTAAATTATAATCCAAATTTGTATGAGGCGCCGATGAAACCATGTCCACGATGACAAACTTATTTTTATTTGCTTTCTTCAACTTATGAATTTCAGTCGGGCGCATTTGAACACCCGCACTTGTCTCATTCGCGGTGCAACAAATTAACTCCGCATATTCGGGAACCGTTATTTCGTTGGCGTCAAAACCCTCGCCAAAAGGTTTTTGAAATGCATTAGCAAACTTATGAAGCTCCTTAGAAAACTCGAAAAACTTTTTTGAAAATGATCCATTGACCAAATGAAAACTCTCATGCTCCACCGTGTTCATTAACACCCGTTCCCAAATCTCCGTAGCCGAACCCGTAAACAAAATCGCATGGCTCGTAGGTAAATTTAAAAGTTCCCTTAACTGCTCAACTGTATGCTGATAAATCTTACGGAAAGTACTTGAACGATGTGAAATAGATCCCAAATTTTGTCGAAAAGCCTCTCGGTAATGATCCTCCACCGTAGGAAATAATGCGGCGGGACCCGGAGTAAAAAATATGGATTTTTGTGGGCTCATCGCTAATATAACATTCTAAATTTAATCGTATCATTAATCAATTTCAACTCATTCACTATTTCCTCAGAATATTCTTTGGCCACATCGGTGATGACATAGCCTGTTTTCTCCGTCGTTTTTAAATATTGGCCTATGATATTAACGTGATATTTAGCAAATACATGATTGATTTGGGCCAAAATACCTGGAACATTATGGTGAATGTGCAACAAGCGGTGCGCATCTTCTAAAGGCGGAAGTTGTAATTCAGGGAAATTCACTGAGCCATACGTACTTCCATTATTGATGAATTGAAGCAATTTAGCGGGCACAAATTCACCTATGTTGGCCTGCGCCTCCTCCGTACTACCGCCAATATGTGGCGTTAAAATCACATTAGGTAAGCCCCTCAATTCATTGATAAACTCTTCATCATTCGTTTTTGGCTCAACAGGAAATACATCCACCGCCGCTCCCCAAACTTTTCCTGATTTAATCGCATGAACTAAAGCCGGAATATCCACTACATGACCCCTCGACAAATTCAAAAAGATCACATGATCTTTCATCCAAGAAAACTCCTGCGTTCCGATGATATTGGTATTCGACTTTCTCCCGTCGACATGCAGACTTATAAAATCAGCAAGCCCAAAAAGCTCCTTCAGTGACTTGCATTTCTTTGCATTCCCTAAAGCAAGCTTGTCAACAATATCATAAAAATAAACCTCTAAGCCCAAAGCCTCTGCAATTACAGAGATTTGAGTTCCGATATTTCCATACCCAACTAAGCCTATTTTTTTTCCTCTAATTTCGTATGAATTTTTGGCCGACTTATCCCAAATACCGGCATGCATTTTGGTCGACTTTTCGAAAATATCACGGGTCAACATCACCATTAAGCCAATCGATAGCTCAACCACACTTCGTGTATTTGAATAAGGTGCATTAAAAACGGCTATGCCCCGAGTTTCACATTCAGCTAAATCTATCTGATTGGTCCCTATGCAAAATGCTCCCACACACATGAGCCGGGATGCATTCGGATGATCCAATACTTTTTTCGTCAAGCTCGTTTTAGATCGTAAACCTAAAATAGACACATCTTTAATCTTCTCAATCAATTCATTTTCATCCAAGGCCCCCTTCAAAAGTTCCACTTGAAAACCTTCCTTTTTAAAGGCACTGACCGCAGCTGGATGCACATTTTCAAGCAAAAGAACCTTAATTCTAGATTTGGGATACGACTGCGCTCGGCTCAAACCATTGATATACAAAAACTCATCCAAAGAAGGCACTACATAATCTGCTTTATCTGTGACCGCTTTTCGAGAAACATTTTCCGTAAAAGCAAAAAAGGTATTTGCCAATCCAGACTCCCGTAATTCATAATCAGTAATGCCATCGCCAATCACAAAAACCTCCCCCTCCAGTGCCAAAGACTGCATTAATTTGACCTTCCCCTTGTCTTGAGAAAGTAAATTAGCCTGATCATATCCAGTAATATTCCCCTCCGCATCGTATGTAAATGTATTGGCATATACATGGTCGGCCGCAATGCCCATTTCCTCCACCACAGGAACGATGAAATCTTTAAATCCACTAGAAATAATTAAAATTCGATCCGCATTTTCCTCTAAAAAATCTTTGTTTCGCTGAAACGAATCGGATATTTTACCCTTTAAAAAGGTGATCAATTGGTCTACGTGTGAGCGATTTGCCGGCAATAAAGCCACGCGATCACGCAAAGAATCTGAAAACAAATACTCCCCCGCCATACCCTTATCCGTAATCTCGCGAATTTTCGAGACAATTTCTTGCTGCTTAGGATTGCCCTGAAGCGCAATTCTTGCTAATTCATCCAAGCCTTCCACCTTGGTAAAAGTGCTATCAAAATCAATGACAATGGTCAAAGGGTCTGCAGGTATATTAGACATCATATTTTTATATTCATCAAATTCTAAACCATTCAGACGCACGCTTCTCAGACCAAGTAACTCCTTGGTAATTTTTTGGATAAAAACCACAATGACCTCCCGCTTTTGGAGCTTCCAAATAGACAAAATCAGAAGATTCAGCCAATTCATAAGGAATACACTCCTCAGTCAAAAAAGGGTCATTCTGTGCATTCACAATTAAAACCGGAATGCGTATTTTTTCCAAAAAATAAAGCGAACTATTCTGTTCGTAATAATCCTCCGCATCTTTAAAACCATGCAACGGACCCGTAATTACATCATCAAAATCTTTCAAACTCTTGATGTTTGCCAACATACCAGCCGTAATATCGTGTGGATACAATGCCGACTTTTCGGTGACTTTTTTTGTAAGGGTTTGTAAAAATCGATGTGTGTAGAAGCGGTTTTCCCAGCTGGCCAACTTCCGGCTACTGCTAGAAAGGTGTAAAGGTACAGAAAATGCGACAGCTTTTCGAATGAATTGAGGAGGATTTTCTCCCTGCTCACCTAACCATTTTAGCGTTAAGTTTCCGCCGAGCGAGAAGCCCGCAAGCGAAATTTGATTCGCTCCTCTACCCTGTGCCTGTCGAATCATGAAATCCATATCATCCGTTGCGCCACTATGGTAAAAACGTAAAGCTCGGTTTATTTCCCCAGAGCAACTCCTATAATTCCAAGCCAAAATATTATACCCTTCCCTTTGCATCACACGAACAAGACCTTTCACATATTCCCTATCACTACCTCCTTCTAATCCATGCGAAATAATAAGCAAAGGCGTTTTGTCAATATCTCCCTGATTTAAATACCAATCCACATCTAAAAAATCACCATCTTCCGTATTCAAGCGTTCTCGGATGGGCTGATGTTCTAATTTCACATGTCGAAAAAGCGCAGGATAGATGCTTTGGGTATGACCCTCAGGCAACCAAAAAGGCGATTTAATCGGATTTTTAATGGGTATTACTGGCACAGAATTAGATAAAAAAGTCAGGAATTAATTGGTCTTCTCGCGTCGCAGGATTTACTCGGTATGCGTCGAAATTCACGATCCCCTCTTCCCTCAATACTTCCTCGTCGATATAAAAATGACCACTGACCGTATGAGCATCCCGATTTAAAATCATGGCGGCAGCATCAGCCATGATACTCGCTTTTCTTCCTAATTGCATCATGTCCGCATTTCCAATCGCAAATTCGATCGCCGCAGTGGCAATAATCGTTTTTGGCCAAAGTGCATTAAAAGCTACTTTCCCCTTAAACTCGGCAGCCATCCCCAACGTACACAAAGACATCCCAAATTTAGCCATGGAATAAGCCACATGATTTTCAAACCAGCGCGCCTCCACATTTAAAGGGGGCGAAAGCGTTAACACATGAGGATTTTCTGATTTCAATAAATAAGGTAAGCATGCCTGCGCACACAAAAATGTTCCTCGGGCATTTACTTGATGCATTAAATCATACTTTTTCATTTCGGTGCGCAGCGTTCCCGTCAACTGGATAGCCGAAGCATTATTGATCAAGATATCAATCCCGCCAAACGTTTCCACCGCTTTTTGGACCGCAGATAAAACCTGATTTTCGTCACGAATATCAACTATGCAAGGCAAAGCCTTTCCTCCCAAGGCTTCAATTTCTGAGGCAGCGCTATAAATGGTCCCCGCTAATTTAGGATGTGGCTCAGCCGTTTTTGCGGCAATGACTATATTAGCGCCCTCTGAAGCTAGTTTTTTGGCTATCTCTAACCCGATTCCTCTGGAAGCGCCTGTGATGAAAACAGTTTTATTTTTAAACATTTTACCTGATTTTTTATTTATCAATAAAATTACGATTTTCTTCTAAAGAAGGATACAAATTAACTATTTGCATCGTACTTTTATAAATTAATTTTACGATTCCCTCAGAATGATTATACCATTTAAGTCAGTTAGTATTTCTCACCGTACCGCCCCACTCACAATTCGTGAAATGGTGGCTTTGAATGAGGAGGAAAGCAAGGCGTTTGCGATCAAGTGCAAAGACCTTTTTGGCCTAAGTGAATTATTAATTGTGTCCACGTGTAACCGCACTGAGTTATATTATACTACGCAGGCAAACATCTCAGAGGATTTAGTCAAAGCCCTTTTAATTGAAAAAGGAATTGAAATAAATTCAGAGTTTCTAAACTATTTCAAGCACCTGAATGAAACGGAAGATTCATTAAGGCATCTTTTTGAAGTAGCCACGGGATTGCAATCCAAAGTAGTGGGTGATTTACAAATCCCAAATCAGATTAAAAAAGCGTATCAATTAGCGGCTGATTTAAATTTAGCAGGACCTTATTTGCATCGCTTGATGCATACTATTTTTTATTCCAATAAGCGGGTAGCCCAAGAAACTTCCTTTAGAGATGGTGCAGCTTCTGTTTCTTATGCCACTGTAGCGCTGGCAGAAGAGCTTTCTCAAGCGATTCCACAGCCTAAAGTCTTGATTTTGGGTTTAGGGGAAATCGGCCGAGATGTTTGCAAGAACATGGAAGAAAAGGATTTTGCTGAATTCACCGTCATGAATCGGACGCAAGAAAAAGCGGAGAAAATAGCCCAAGGAATGCCTTTCCGAGTAGCGCCTTTTTCAGATTTATGGGAAGAAATTTCAAAAGCAGACATTATCATCTCATCGGTTCGAACGGAAAGCCCAATCATCACCCTAGAAGAAATAAAAAAACTCCAAGTACTTTCCTTTAAATACTTTATCGACTTGTCGGTACCCAGAAGTATCGAAGACGGAATTGAAAAGAACCCAGGAATATTACTTTATAACATTGACTCATTAAAAGAACGAGCGGATGAAGCTTTAGCTGCCCGAATGGCCTCTGTGCCAGATGTCCGCGTGATCATCGAGGAAAGTATCGTTAGTTTTAATGATTGGTCCAAGGAAATGGAAGTTTCTCCTACCATCCATAAATTAAAAAATGCGCTCGAAAGCATTAGAAAGGAAGAAATCAACCGACATATCAAAGGATTGAATAAGGACGAAATCGAAAAGCTGGAGAAAATCACCGCTAATTTGGTCCAAAAAATCATGAAGCAACCCATCCTTCACTTAAAAGCGGCTTGCAAAAGAGGTGAATCTGAGAAAATGGTTGACATTTTGAACGAACTGTTCAATTTAGAGCATATAGAAGAATTCGAATCCTAATTTTTCACCTGCATGGACAGCAAGGTTTTAAACCAATTGGCCCGTTATTGCGCCTATCAAGAACGCTGCATCTCCGAAATCAAACAAAAAATGAAGGACTTGCTAGTGGACGAGTCAGACTACGCCAACTACCTAACTTGGCTTTCCGAAAATAATTATTTGAATGAAGCTCGGTTTGTCGAACTGTATGTTCGATCAAAATTCAATCAAAAACATTGGGGTCGAAATAAAATAATGTTTGAATTAAAAAAAAGAGGAATTCCTGATTCAATGCTTAGTAATGCGTGGAATGACCTAAATGAAGCTGATTACATTGATCAATTGACAAAAATATTGCACAAGAAAAAGGTGGAAATAAAGTCAGGGACGAGCCAACAAAAATACCAAAAGTGCTATGCTTTTGCGCTTTCAAAAGGATACGAGTCAAATCTAATTGTGACTCACTTAAAAGGCCTTTTTTGATTTAATTTGCTTAAAAACATTTTTTTTATACCTTTGGGGCATGAATTTTGAAAACAAAACTTATTACATCGGATATTATTACGCAGGGTATTTCCATTGCGCATAGCCGGTTACATAGGTTTTAAATATAACTTACTAACAACCGGCCCGTCGTCGGTTTTTTTGTTTTATGAGCTTACACATATCCACAGCATCTAGGTTAAATACCGTTGAAGAATACTATTTTTCAACCAAATTAAAACAGATAGCCCAATTTAAAGCAGAAGGAATTCCAGTCATTAATATTGGCATTGGTAGTCCCGATTTAGCGCCTTCGCAAAAAACGATTGACGCCCTAACCGCTGCTGCAGCCAATCCTGATCACCATGCCTACCAAGGATACCAAGGAATACCGGCTTTAAGGAAAGCTTTTGCAGATTTTTATGCCACTCATTACCAGGTAGAACTAAATCCCGCTTCAGAAGTTCTTCCTTTAATGGGATCCAAAGAGGGAATTATGCACATCTCCATGGCTTATTTAGAAGCTGGGGACGAAACATTGATTCCAAATCCAGGATATCCCACGTATCAAGCGGCCTGCTCGTTGGCAGGAGCAAAAGTTGTACCCTACGAATTATCAGAAAAAACGGGTTGGCTTCCTGATTTGGACGCGCTTGAAGCAAGGGATTTATCCAAAGTAAAAATCATGTGGGTGAATTATCCACACATGCCCACGGGAGCAAAAGCGAATCATGCATTTTTTGAACGATTGAAAAATTTTGCGGAAAAGCATTCCATATTAATCGTGAATGACAACCCATATAGTTTTATCTTAAACGATGAACCGATATCGATGCTCGCCATTCCTGGAATGATGGAGGTAGGCATTGAATTAAATTCTTTATCTAAATCCCACAATATGGCGGGTTGGAGAATCGGCGCTCTATTAGGCCAATCGGAATTTTTAAATCCTGTATTAAAATTTAAATCCAACATGGATTCAGGCATGTTTTTGCCTTTACAATTGGCAGCAGTAGAAGCCCTTTCGGCAGATATAAATTGGTTTAAACAGCAAAATACCATTTATAAGTCGCGCCAAAAACTGGTTTTTGAACTGCTCGATTTACTAGGATGTACCTATGACCAAGCGCAATCAGGTATGTTTGTTTGGGCAAAAACGCCTAACAATTTTAGCTCAGGCTATGCATTATCGGATCAAATATTAATCGAAAATGCAGTCTTTATAACTCCTGGCGGAATATTTGGATCCCAAGGAAATGAGTATATCCGTATATCTTTATGTGCCAAGGAAGAAATTTTTAAAGAAGTCATTCAGCGCATTAAATCTAAATCAAATGGAATCTAAACAAAAGGTAGGCATTATCGGGATTGGGTTAATTGGCGGTTCCATCGCATTAGGACTTCGTGAAAGCGGTTGGGCTTCTGAAATCATCGGTATTGACACCAATCCTGAGCACCAATCAAAGGCCCTTTCGCTCCGATTAGTTGACCGTGTAATGACCTGGGAAAATGCATTAAATGAAGTAGATGTTTTCATCACATCAACTCCCGTCGATGTGTTAGTTCACATCATCCCTCAGATTTTGGACCACTTAAAACCTCATCAGTTGATCATCGAAGTAGGTTCTACCAAAACCCCTGTTTATGAGGCCTTAAAAAATCATCCCAAACGCGCCCAATTCGTATCGACACACCCAATGGCCGGAACAGAATTTTCTGGCCCCGAAGCGGCTGTTCTAGGACTTTTTAAAAGTAAAACCTGCGTGATTTGCGATAAAGAATTAAGTTCAGCATCCGCCATTCAAATCATCGAAGACCTATATACCCATGGCCTACAGATGCAATTGATTTACATGGATTCCATTGGCCACGATGTTCATACGGCCTATATTTCACATATTTCCCATATCTGTTCTTTTGCCCTGGCAAATACCGTTTTGGAAAAAGAAAAGGATGAAAAAAGGATTTTTGAGCTAGCGTCTACGGGATTTGAGTCGACTGTCCGATTAGCCAAATCTTCCCCAGAAACTTGGAGCCAGATTTTTCACCAAAACCAGGAAAATTTATTAGATGTGTTGGATGAATATATCAATACACTGCTTAAATATAAAGGCTTGATGCTCGATGGAAGTTATGACAAACTCAAAGATGAGTTAAGCAAAGCCAATGACATAGGTAGAATTCTAAACAATAAAAACAAATAAGGCCTTTAGGTAAATACCTAAAAGCCTTATTTGAATTTGCACGCTAAACTATTTATTTACGCTTCTTTTTAAACGTGCAATCGCTTGGCTTTGATTTGATAAAATAAGATTTATAATTCAAGGCTAATGGATCCATGCAGCCTTCTAAATTTAGAAATTCTATATTTTTAAAATCAACAGGATGGCTTTCACTTTGCAGGGAGATATACCCATCGGTCAACAACTGTCCCTTAGTCCCAAAAACAACTTCTTGGCCACCCACATTACCTCCGCCAATTTGAGGTTTTTGATACGATAAAACAGATTGCCCGTTGATCATGTGCTGCACTAATGAATCGCCCAACACATATACTTCCGCTTGCACCCATTGATCGCCATGATAAGTTTCTGAAGAAGAATTGATGCAATGTGGAGTAAATAATTTTCCATTCATTTCCACATTCGTGCCTGGCGTACATAAATTACACGTGGTCCGTTTGTCCTTACCATTACCTCCTAATAATTGGACTTCAATCGAAACGGGAAAATCCTGGTTTTTACCCATCGTTTGCGGAGCCTGGCCATGAATCATAATTCCGCTATTTCTAGTGGCCCAACCAGGCCCATTGATTGCCTGGTCACCTACAAATCGGTAATTCAAACGTATGCGGTAATAACTGAACTTGTCTTTATAAAAAATATGACCAAATCGCTCATTGAATGAATCATAAGCATCATACCTCACCACAAGCTTGCCGTCTTCCACGCGAAAGGTGTTTCCAAAGTTTTCGCCAGAAGCATAGTTTCTGATTTTAGGCGTCCAACCCGTCAAATCCTTTCCATTAAACATGAAAATCCAATTTTCTTTCGACGCTTTTTGCCCCAACAAACTGGTCGAAACAAACAATAAAAGCAAGCCTAATTTTTTCATAGTAAGTTTAGTTTTTTAAGTATATGGTTTCCTAATTTTTTTCCTTGTGATTGACCCGAAGTGATTCCATCCATAAAATGAATTCCCCCATAAAAACGTGAAATACTGGCTTCCTCAGCCGCTTGATTAAAAGATTGAAAGGGCCGAGCCTCAATG
>JABMMK010000062.1 GCA_013205605.1 Cytophagales bacterium
AATGTGTTGGTTTCAGCTGATGCACGGGGTATAGATTCTCACGGAGTGGCGAGATTAGCTGGATATATTCGTTTATTTGACCATGGCCGATTAAACCCAAAACCCAATATTAAAATTTTACATGAAAGTCCGTCTACGGCTTTAGTCGATGGGGATCGAGGACTTGGTTTAGTCGTTGCACCGAAAGCGATGGAAATTGCCTGCGGCAAAGCGAATGTAGCTGGCACAGGTTGGGTGGCCGTACAAAATTCGAACCATTTTGGAATTGCGGGATATCATGCGATGATGGCCGCTAGCCAAGATATGATCGGTTGGGCCATGACACATGCCGCACCATTAGTAACCCCTACATTTTCCAGAGAACGATTGTTGGGTACAAACCCCATCGCTGTATCTATACCTGCGTTGCATGAACCTACCTTTTTAGCGGATTTTGCTTCTACGGCTGTGGCCTATGGTAAGTTGGAAATACTACAAAGAAAAGGCCTAGATACGCCAGATGGATGGGTTCAGGACTCAAACGGTAAACCCAGCAACGATGCTTTTGCCATAAAAAATGGAGGAGCATTATTACCTTTAGGGGGAGATAGAGAACATGGTTCACATAAGGGATATGCGCTTGGAGCCATTGTTGATTTATTGTCAGGCGTTTTATCAGGGGCTAATTTTGGTCCTTGGGTTCCTCCTTTTGCAACTGCTGGATTTATGAATGCCGGAGAAACGGTAGGTAAGGGGACTGGTCATTTTATAGGCGCTATGCGAATAGATGCGTTCAGGCCAGCGATTGAGTTTAAAAAAGATATGGATATTTGGATTCAAAGATTTCGAAATGCTGAAGCAGTGGAAGGTCAAAAAGTGATCATTCCTGGTGATCCAGAAAGATTGTTGGAAGTGGAACGGAAAGCGAATGGTATCCCATTAATTGACCCAGTGGTGGAAGATTTAAAAGCTTTGTCCGTTCGATTTAATTTAGAGTTTAAAATTTCATAAAATGGTTTCTAATAAACGCTTAAAGATATTTTTATTAGTTTTTTCTTTGTTGATGGCTATGTTTTCATATTATGCCTGGCAAATTTTCAAAACACCCAATTTTGATGTGGATAAAAAGCCTTTCGCTTTGTTGATTCCCAAAGGATCAACCTATGAAACGGTTTTGGATACGCTTGAAAAACATCATTTAATTCGGGATGAATTAAGTTTTCGGTTTTTAGCCAAAGTATTTAATTATCCAGCTCGAGTGAAACTAGGTCGGTATTTGATATATGAAACGACGGGCAACTGGGAATTAATTCGAAAACTTCGTAATGGAAGTCAAGACGCATTAAAAATCACTTTTTCCAACATCCGATTAAAGGAAGATTTAGCTGGAAAATTAGGGCGCCAATTGGCCTATGATTCAGCTACGATTTATCGATTGTTAGATTCTTCGAGTATTGTGGAACCGCTTGGTTTTTCTAAAGAGACCGTTCCATGTCTATTTATTCCTGATACCTATGAGGTGTTTTGGACCATTTCTTTTGAAGATTTTTTGACCAAAATGAAAAAGTCTTACGACCGTTATTGGACCTCAGATCGAATTCAAGCGGCTAAAGCGTTAGGTTTAAGTCCTAGTGAGGTGGGAATTCTAGCTTCAATAGTATACGGGGAGAGTAAAGAAACGGCAGAACAATCGAGGATTGCCGGTGTCTATTGGAATCGCTTACAAGTAAAAATGCCATTACAAGCAGATCCAACGATTGTTTTTGCTTGGAAGGATTTTACGATTAAGCGGGTAACGGGTCGTTATACATCGATTAATTCGCCCTATAATACCTATCGTTTGATTGGTTTACCGCCGGGACCTATTTCCATACCGGATCCAAGGGTGATGGATAAAGTTTTGAATCTTGAAAAACATAATTACTTATATTTTTGTGCGAAAGAAGATTTTTCCGGTTCTCATAATTTTGCCGTTTCGTATTCAGAGCATTTACAAAATGCAGCAAAATTTCAAAAGGCCTTAGACGACCATAAAATCTACTAAATGTACTCATACGCGATTACTTACCGAGTTTGTTATGCCGATACCGATAAAATGGGCTATGTCTATTATGGGAATTATGCGCGCTTATATGAAATTGCGAGGGTTGAAACGTTAAGATCCTTAGGTGTGAGTTATAAAGTTTTAGAGGATAACGGAATTGGTTTACCTGTATTTGAGCATTATTCAAAATTTCATGCGCCAGGATTGTATGATGACGAATTGACGGTGATATGTCAAGTCGACCAACTGCCTACCGCCAAAATTCAATTTTCCTATCGGATTAAAAATGCTGACGGAGATTTAATTAATGAGGGCAAAACGACTTTGGTATTTATGAATATGCTTCAGAAAAAAGTCGTCAAAGCGCCAGAATGGATTGTCAATGCATTAAGGCCTTATTTTAATTCATGAAAAGGAAAAACCTCATTCGAGAGTTGAAAGCCATTTGGGTGGAATATGAAGAGCATTATGTGCTTTGTCGGATTATTTCCATTTTATATCAAAAGATATTCCAATTTGACATCGATGTGCGTGCCGCTGCCGTCGCTTACAATTTTACCTTAGCTGTTTTTCCCACCATTATTTTCTTATTCTCCTTATTGCCTTATATGCCCATTGATCATTTAGATCTTAAAATGATTGGTTTTTTGAAAGGTACGATTCCTAAAAATCTACATGAAGATTTGACCGAGTTAATTCGCGAAATAGTTAATAAGAAACGAGGTGGGGTACTTTCTTTTGGTTTCATTTTTGCGTTATATGCTAGTACCAGTGGAATTATGGCTTTGATTAGGTCGTTCAACCTTACCTACAAAACAAATGAGAATAGAGGTTTTATGAAAGAACGAGTGATCGCTGTGGCCCTTAATTTTTTATTGACCTTCGTTTTATTGATTGCATTTGTTGCTTTTATTTTGGGCAATTTTGTGGTGAAAATGTTGACTAAAGAAGGTTTAATTGAATATAATTTCACCTATTATTTGACCAAATCTTTGACTTATTTAAGTATTTTTTCAGTATTCTTTTTTACCATTTCCATCATTTATTATTATGCCCCAGCCATTCATAAGCGTTGGAAGTTTTTTAATGCCGGATCCATAACTGCCTCTATTTTAACCATTTCAGTGACCAATATATTTTCTTATTATTTGGTGAATTTTGCTAGTTACCACAAAATTTATGGGTCTATTGGGTCTTTGATCGCCTTAATGGTTTGGTTGTATTTTATTGCTTTAATTTTGATTGTGGGTTTTGAAATTAATGCGAGTATAGACCAAGTAAAAACCGAGGATTCTGATCAAGAAAAGGATATTGATTATTTTAATACGTATTAGTCATGGCAGCCCAACTCATTAAACTGTACGACAAAAATAATTCCATTGATATACTTGTTTCGATTGTACAAGTGCTACAGAAAAATGGGGTAATTATTTACCGTACAGATACCATGTATGCTTTAGGTTGCTTGATTACTTCCCAACAAGCCATTCAGCGAATTTGTGACATCAAACAAATTAAGCCCAATAAGAATCGATTTTCATTTATCTGCAGTGACTTAAGTGCGATCGCTAATTATGCGAAAGTTAATGATGTGAATTTTAAATTGTTGAAACACTATCTTCCAGGCCCATACACTTTTGTGTTGCCAGCGAGTTCAAATGTACCTTCAGTCTTGGTTCAAGGAAAAAAAACGGTGGGGGTGCGAATTCCTGATTATCCACCGATGCTTGAGTTGATTAAAGAACTTAATGCCCCATTATTAACTACTACATTAGCGCATGATGGATTAAATGTAGAAGAGTTTACGGATCCGAGTCTTATTTTTGATCGATATAAAAACCAAGTGGATTTAGTTCTTGACGGTGGATTTGGTGGAATTTTCCCATCTTCTGTTATTGATTTAACAGAGGAACTGCCAAGCATCATTCGAGAAGGAGCAGGTCAATGTGATGATTTTAAATAAGTCACCATTTCATCGTTGCATTTTCTGGTTTTTCGTGTTTCCAGCGTTTGTGTGACCATAAATATTGATCCGGATATTTTAAAACTGATTTTTCTAACCTTCTAGCAAAAAGTTCAATAATAGCTCCTTTTTCAACGTTAACGTACGATGGTTGGATTAGTTCTTCAAAACTCATCGTATAATACCCTCTTTTAATTCGGATTAATTCGACAAAAATAACGGGGTATTC
The DNA here is from genome assembly GCA_013205605.1 of Cytophagales bacterium. GTDB lineage: Bacteria > Bacteroidota > Bacteroidia > Cytophagales > Spirosomataceae > Aquirufa. The sequence goes on from JABMMK010000062.1 coordinate 4,216, forward strand.
ATATTCCCTTGCAAACCTTTCCATTCCAGTAAAAAACCCGGTAGGTTGGTTTAGAAAATTCGTCCAGTAAGCACTTTCTGGTTTGGATGGTGATTGGTCTGCGGCTAAACAAATGGCTCTTGGTATATTTTTTCGATCTCTAGCTAAAATGACAGATTCACGCTTCTCCATTAATACATTACTACCAAACCTTGACCGTACCCAAAATGTAAAATCATTAAACAATGTACTTGAGAGTTTTTGGTAGACAATATCATATAAGTTTTCTGAGAGAGCTAGTCGGTGTACCGCCCATTCCCAATTACCCTGATGTCCCGCAACTAAAACTACCGGTATCCCTTTGTCTAGGTAGTTGGTGATAATTTGTTCATTCACCAAACTCACCCTGTCTAGCATTTCCTTTTTGCTAATAGCTGATCCCCTGAAAAATTCCACCATTAGATCCGTAAAATACCCATAGAATTTTATGGTTAATGCGTTTACTTGTGAGGTGCTAAGCTCAGGAAATGAGTTTTTAATATTGTTGACAATGACTTTTTTTCGATAAGAAAAAACAAAATAGAGTAACCATTTTGATAAGGTAGCTATTCGATACGAAACAAATAGGGGTAAATGGCCGATTAATTTTAAAAAAAACATAGGAGAACTTTAAGAGTATGCCATCATTAACATGTAATTTTACAAATATCCGATTATTTTTTCAATGCACATTGAAATTCAATATTTGCCCTGTTTGGAATATGTAAGTTTATTGATTCACTCGAATCATGTTGAGTTTGAAGTGATGGAAAACTTTCCCAAACAAACGTTTCGTAATCGGACTTATTTATTAGGGGCTAATGGAATGGAATGTTTGACGGTGCCAACATTACATGTGAGTGGCCAAAAAGCGTTAACCAAAGATATTAGAATCGATTATTTTCAAGATTGGCAGCGTCGGCATATGGGTGCAATTCGAGCGGGTTATGGGAAAGCACCATTTTTTGAATATTTTGAGCCATATATTAGCGATATTTTTGCGAAAAAAAATAAATTTTTAGTAGATTTAAATATTGATTTCATTCAGTTAATTATGAAAATTTTGAATGTAGAGTTTACCTATACCTTTACAGACCAATTTTGTTCAACGAATTATCTGAGTTATTGGAATCAAATAAATGCCAAGCAAGATTGGCAATTAAGAACAAATTTTAAATCGAATTCATATCGACAATGTTTTGGTGATTCATTCGTTCCCAATCTATCTATTTTGGATTTATTAATGAACCACGGAAAGGAATCAAGAAATATTTTAAGTTAATTTCGTTAATATTGAACAAATAGATATTGAGATGTGTTTTTCCCAGTAGATAAAAAGAAATCATATGGAAGCAAAGTTTTCAAATAAAGTTAAAGAAGTGATTTCGCTAGCCCGCGAAGAAGCATTGAGGTTAGGACATGATTATATCGGGACAGAGCATTTGATGTTAGGAATGATTCGCGATGGAGAAAGTTCCGGTGTTGAATTATTATTAAAATCTGGCGTTTCATTAGATCAATTACGACAAAGCATTGAGCATTCAACTGCATCCACCACCAAATCTACTTTTGATAAGCAGAATTTATTAAATATTCCTTTAACGAAGCAAGCGGAAAAAGTTTTGCGTCTTACTTACCTTGAGGCCAAGTATTTTAAAACGAATTTGGTTGAAACGGATCATTTGTTAATGGCTATTCTTCGTGATGAAGATAATGTGGCTACACAAATCTTAGAAAAATATCAGGTTTATTATGATTTGATTAAAGAAATGGTTGATTTTCAATCCAGCACTGGTCAAGATTTATCTATAAAGTCTTCTTCTGATACGGATGATAATGATGACGACAGCCGATTGTATTCAGGTTCTGCGTCAAATACACCTGGTGGGGCTTCTGCTAGTGGAACTAAAGGAGCTGAAAAAAGTAAAACCCCCGTGTTGGATAATTTTGGACGCGATTTGACCAAAATCGCAGAAAACGGAAAATTAGATCCGATTGTGGGTCGTGAGAAAGAAATTGAACGAGTGGCACAAATTTTGTCAAGACGTAAAAAGAATAATCCGATTTTGATAGGTGAGCCAGGTGTGGGTAAAACAGCTATTGCTGAAGGTTTGGCATTAAGGATAATCCAAAAAAAGGTTTCTAGAGTATTATTTGGAAAACGTGTAGTTACTTTAGATTTAGCTTCGCTAGTGGCTGGAACTAAATATCGTGGACAGTTTGAGGAGCGGATGAAGGCGGTGATGAATGAATTAGAAAAGTCGACCGATGTGATTTTGTTTATTGATGAATTACATACCATTGTAGGTGCCGGTGGTGCCTCAGGTTCGTTAGATGCTTCCAATATGTTTAAACCTTCTTTGTCAAGGGGAGATATACAGGTTATTGGTGCGACTACATTGGATGAATACCGTCAATATATCGAGAAAGATGGTGCATTAGCCCGTAGATTTCAAACGGTTATGGTGGATGCGACGACTATCGACGAAACGATTGAGATACTAAACAATATTAAAGATAAATATGAGGAACACCATCATGTAATTTATACTCCTGAATCGATCATTTCAGCAGTAAAATTGTCAGATCGGTATATCTCAGATCGTTTTCTACCAGACAAGGCCATCGATGTCATGGATGAAGTAGGTGCTCGTGTGCACATTTCAAATATCAATGTGCCTGCCGATATTGTTGCGCTAGAAAACCAAATTGAGCTTGTCAAAAAAGAGAAGAATCAAGTTGTTAAATCTCAAAAATATGAGGAAGCAGCACAATTGCGCGACCGGGAGAAAAAATTAATTGACCAATTAGAAAAAGCGAAGCAGATTTGGGATGAGGAGTCGAAGAAACAAAAATTCACGGTTACCGAAGATCATGTGGCCGAAGTAATTGCTCAAATGACGGGTATTCCGGTGAATCGTGTAGCAGCCAAAGAGGGAGAGAAATTGTTAAAGATGGAAGATGAGCTCACTAAACATGTTATTGGCCAAGCGGATGCGGTTAAAAAATTAGTTAAAGCGATTCAACGAACTAGAGTGGGTCTTAAGGATCCTGAAAAACCGATTGGTTCATTCATCTTTTTAGGACCTACGGGAGTTGGAAAGACTGAAATGGCCAAGGTTCTGGCTACTTATTTGTTTGATAAAGATGATGCACTTGTTCGTATCGACATGAGTGAATACATGGAGAAATTTAGTGTTTCTAGGTTAGTTGGCGCGCCTCCAGGCTATGTAGGATATGAAGAAGGAGGCCAATTGACCGAGAAGGTTCGTCGCAAACCTTATTCTGTTATTTTACTTGATGAAATTGAAAAAGCGCACCCAGATGTTTTCAATTTACTTTTACAAGTTTTGGATGATGGTATTTTAACGGATGGATTAGGAAGACGAGTTGATTTTAGAAATACAATCATCATTATGACGTCCAATATTGGGGCTAGAGATTTGAAAGATTTTGGATCCGGAATTGGCTTCTCTACTAAATCGAAGTCAGATAATTTGGATGAACAGGCTAGGTCAACAATCCAAAATGCATTGAAAAAGGCATTTGCGCCTGAATTTATCAATAGATTAGATGATATAATCATTTTCAATTCTTTAGAAAGGGCTGATTTGCATAAGATTATCGATTTGATGTTGATTAAATTAAAAGCTCGATTAGTTAATTTAGGCTATGAGGTTAATTTAACAGAAAAGGCTAAAGATTTTATAGCAGATAAGGGATATGATCCACAATATGGGGCCAGACCTCTTAATCGGGCTATTCAAAAGTATTTAGAGGATTTATTAGCTGAAGAAATATTAAAAGGGCCATTAGAAGAAGGCGAATTAATAGAGGCTGATTACGAAGAAAATGCTGAGCAAATAAGCTTAGTTAGAAAAAGGGTATAATAAATATTTATGAATTTAGTTCAAAATAAAGTTGTGTTAGTTACAGGAGCTTCTAGAGGCATAGGGAAGGCCATTGCTACTTCTTTTGCCAAAGCAGGCGCTCATGTAGCTTTCACCTATTTATCTTCTGTTGAAAAAGGAGAAGCTTTAGAAATAGAATTGTCAAGTTTTGGGATAAAAGCAAAAGGGTATCGTTCGGATGCTTCTAAATATGATGAATCTGAAGCACTTGTAGAATCCGTACTAGCTGATTTCCAAACGATTGATGTTTTAATTAATAATGCAGGTATTACCAAAGATGGATTGTTGATGCGAATGAGTGAAGAACAATGGGATGATGTGATTCAAGTTAATTTGAAATCGGTGTTTAACTTGACAAAGGCAGTGATCAAACCCATGATGAAGGCTAAATCAGGTTCTATTATTAATTTGACATCGATTGTGGGGATTAAAGGGAATGCAGGCCAAGCAAATTATTCCGCATCGAAAGCGGGTATTATTGGATTTACAAAATCAATAGCTCTTGAATTAGGTTCAAGAAATATTCGTTGTAATTCGATTGCTCCTGGCTTTATTGAAACTGAAATGACGGGTGAATTGAATGAAGCAACAGTAGAAGAATGGAAAAAAGCAATTCCTTTGAAAAGAGGGGGTGAGGCGAATGAGGTGGCCAATGTGTGTTTGTTTTTAGCCTCTGATTTATCTTCTTATGTGACTGGACAAACGATTCAGGTTGACGGTGGATTATTAACTTAATGTTTTTAGACGAAATATCGATTCAAACCTCAATCCTGATGTACGCTGGATTGGGGTTTGTTTTTTTTCTCGGTTTTGGGTATTATTTCTTTCGAAATCCAATCAAAAATGGGCATTCTGTTACTTGGAAAATATTCCTAGGTGGCTTTAGGGGTCTTATTTTGGCATCTTTACTCATTGCGATTTTTCCCTTTAAGATTTTCGAAAATTTAAATTCACAAGAATCAGTTGAATTTATTTTCGTGGTAGACTTCCCTGAATTAGCCAATAAAGATTTTGATCAAGCTTTTTGGAAGGTAGATTCTATTGTTAAGATTAAACATCCAGAAGTGGTTTGGATTGATTTTAAGGGCCAATCGGTCATAAATTTTAAAAAATCCTTATCAAATTCTCGTTCTTTAATTCAATTAAACCAAACCATCCGGAAACTAAACAAAGGGCGTTCGGGTAAAGAAATATTTATCTTAACTGATGGTAATTTGAATGATCTGAACATAGAATTGGCTTCAAATATTCATCTTATTCCTTACGGTAAGATTTTAAATAAAGAGAAGGTCGAATTTTCAACAACCCATTTACCTCTTGTTTCAGTTCCCAATGAAGAAGTTCATTTGCCAATTGAAGTATGGTTGGCGAATTTCAAGCAAAACAAAAACGTGATTATCGACGTGTCTGTAGATGGTGTTTTTTTGAAGAAACAAAAAGTTTCATTTGACAGCGATCATACCTATGTCATCACAGACGTGGCGGTTAAGTCTCCTAAATTAGGTAAGTATAAGATCAGAGTCTCTTTAGATAATGGATTAAGCACCTATATAGATTGGAATGTGGTCAATGAAAAAGCCATTGTGTACGGATTTTCAGATGCATTGGATCCCGATGTGGGTGTATTAAATCGCATTGCTAAAAATAAGTTCATCAAACTGATTTGGAATTTCGACCTTAATGCGAATATTCCAGATCAAGCTACTAAATTTATTTTTCTGAGAATTTTGCCGAAAGACATTTATAAAAATAAGGTTTTCGATTCGCCAGTACTATTTTTAAATACATCTAAAGATAAAGTCGATGTGTATTTAGACCGCAAAAAGCGTAACAATCATAAAATAATAGTTAGTGAGGCACTTTGGGATTTACAAATGAAAGAGTTTCAATCACAAGGGTCCTATGCTCAAACTGATTCTACGATTAGAGCTTGGTTTGAGGATTTATACATAACTAATAATCCATTGATAGATAGCTTGAATAAGAATTTTGGCCCTGTACAAGATTTACTCATGGAAGATATTTCTCCACTTAGCTTGGGTCGGAATGATCCTAAATTAAATTTCTTGGCCCAAAGAAATAATATCGATTTGTTGGAAATTGATGAATTGGCCAATGCTGATTTTGATCGGATGGGCCTAAATTCTGATATTAGGAGGGATTCCGTATTTATTTGGCAAAATATTTATTTTAAACTTTGGGTTTTATTTTTAATCTTGGCCGAGTGGATTATTCGAAAATTTAAAGAACTACGATGAAAAAAAATATTGTTTTATGGCTTGTAATGATTTTTTTTATTTGGAGTTGCCAACCCAAATTAACTCAAACAATAACTCATACGGCTAAATACGCAAAGGTGTTTTCAGTTGCTAAGCCTAGGAATTTTCTAGTTTCTGTTTTTGTTTCCTATGATTCTTTGTCGAAATGGGTTGATCAAAGGCCTGATAAAACTATTTTTGAATCTAAATCGGATCAATCGTTTATTGGATTTCCCATTATGTCAAGCTTATCGGGACAAGTTAAATTTTCAACCAATAACTCAAATCATTTGTTGATACGCGCTCCAGCCATCTTTGAAGCGAAGCCTAATGTGGCTGGATTTAATGCTGGAACTGTTCGTGGAAAATTGGATTTGAATGTTGATTTGGACGTACAATTAAAGTCCTTGAATAAATTTGACGTGGGAAATATTTCCTATACCTATCAATGGGTAGAAAAGCCGATGGTTAAAGTAGCAGGCTTTGGTGTTAATGTGGGCCCCATCGTTGATAATTTATTTAAAAGCAAGTACAATGAGGTCAATGCAACGATTAAATCTAGTGTGGAAGGATTATTGCAACCCGCTAGTTTAGAGAAGATGCTTGTCAATAATGCTCAAAATATCCGTTGGCCTGAGTACGTTTTTCCTACTAGTCATGTAGGTTTAGGAATTAGAAAACTCGATTTTTCTACTAAAGGAATAAATTTAGAATTACTTTTAAATGCGTCGATCGGTTTATCTACTACTCAATTAGATAAAAAAAAGTTGGTTCGATATTACTTAAATACAGATCAAAAAATTGGTCGTGAATTGCCTTTATCGGGTCAATTAGATTGGCTAATGATTAATGTATATATAAACAAATTAGCCCAAGAAAAATTAAAGAATCCACGCGTAAAAATACACATTAATGGGGAGGGTAAAGATTATATGCACGCCCAAATTAATGGGTTTAAAGGCTCAAAATCGGAATTATTGATTGATTTTGTGCCGGTGATTTTTGAACAAAATCAAATAGGTTTTCAAATTATTCATCAAGAATTAAAAGGATTATCATTTCCCAATTCACTTTTTAAAAATCATGCATTTAAACGTATCAATCGCTTAGCTAATGATTTAAAATTTGACCTGTTGAAATCGAAAGAATTACTGAGCAATTTTTCGGGTCCACTGATGCTCAATAATGCTAATTTAGGTATTGATGTCATACAATGGAATGAATCAGGCTTTTATGTGAGTGGCTTCTTGGG
>JABMMK010000063.1 GCA_013205605.1 Cytophagales bacterium
ATGGCATTTTGGTATTCATATTTCTTTTTACATAATATCCCACATTAGGCAATGCCTCGCCAGGAACGGTTAAAATTTGTGCAGGCCCAATATTCAAAAGATTGAGCTGGGTCGTCACATAATTCTCTTTTCCTCCCTCATATTTTAAGGGTGACTTTTTCAAAATATACCGCATGATTTCAGAATCGATGGGGAATTCTAATTTTCTAGAGGTACAATAGAGTGCTGGGTTAACAAGTACTGGAGCAGCCGCCACAATACGCATCGCTTCGTTTGCTAAAAGCTCTCCGATTCGAATGCATTCTTCCCAGGTATTGGCTTCTTTCTGCCCTTGGCCTTCCTTCCCATATTCCAATCGGGTATCTGCGGTAACCATACCACCTTGGGCGCCATTCATAAATAAGGCCACACCGCCGATGGTAGATTCAATTTTTTGGTACAAGGGTCCAATCATGTCGGGACTTAAAATTCCCCGACTATTTCCTAAGACCTCTGGATGAACGGCATAATTAACTAAAGTCGCGATCGGTTTTCCTATGCGTGGACCTGAAGTCGCGATCGCTTGAATGACACCGCAACGAGGATCATAAAGTGCTGGGGCATAATAGTTATAGGCTATTTTCCCTTTCGCTTCGTCCATGGCGACTTTTAAAGACGCCGGTTGCAGGTTGGCTAATGCCTCATTCACCGCATCAGCAATTTGCTTCACACACCAATCCAAATATTTTAGATCGGCATAAGATTTCCCCGACATATCTGGAAAGCCGTAGGCATCAGGAGCGCTGTGCGTATGTGTGGCGCCAATCAAAATATTTTCAGGAGCGATGCCCTTAATGAGTGCACGGGAGCGGTTGCCTAAAATGGAAGTCCAACCTAAATTATCAACATTGACGATCGCAAATCGAGTCCCTCCTTGTTCAAAAACCATCGCTCGGGCAAACAAATCACCCCGCTTTTCTTTGACAGGATGTGGCACCCCAATACCACCCGAAACGGGCAAAAGGGGATCAGGAGTAATGACCCGAACGGCGGCACCCACACGTATATTTTGCGCTTGAACTGACAAGCTAGCCATCACGAATAAGCAAAGACAAATAAAACGATGCATCATAATTTGAAACATTTAAAAGAAAAAAAAACCACAGGCAAAAATACCTGTGGTTAATTTAATAAAAAATCTAATTAATAAGGCTTACTCGTGCCTATTAAAAGCCATGGTTTAGACCAAGCGCTATTTTTACCCTCTGCTTGTGAAAAATTAGTAATTTCTAATTTATCCATTGCGGCGGTTGTGTTCTTTGCATTGATCCTGATTTCATCTTGCATATAATAAAAACGCAAAGGCAATGCTTGACGTTTAGCCGCTGGGCCAGCAGTCAAAGCAGGCAAGCCTGTTCTTCTATAATCAAACCAAGATTCCGTAGCTGCAGTCCAAGAAGCAATCCATTTTTGTTCCATGATTTGCTTTAAAGTTCCGTTGTAAGCTACGCCGCTACCCGCAAGGTAAGCTGCTGATGAGCCACTGACACCCCAAGCAGCTAAAGATGTTTTAATACCTGCTTCATAAAATGATTTAGCATCCCCCACAGACCAGCCTTTTTGGGCTGCCTCCGCTAAGATGAAGTTTACCTCGGCAGCAGAAACCAAACGAGCTCTTAATAAAGGGCCCGAAGCATTCTTATACATAGGTGCTAAAAAAGATACGTGAGGATTAAACGAAGTTTGACCTGGCGTAGGATTTAAATTATAGGCAGAAGGCAGTGCAGAGAATGAAGTAGGAAGGCCTACATATTCTGGATCTGTGTCTACGACCGATTTGCCTACTTTATCAGGAGATAAAAAACGCTTACCACCTTCTATTTTATCCGTACCTGCTGGGAAAGCGGCATCCACGATTAATGGAATTTCAACTTTAGCCGCCCATACACCTAAACGAGGATCCTTAACTCCTTGTAAGTATTTGACAAAAACACTCGCCATTTTAATGCGTCGATAATTACTTCCTGATACATCATACACGGCATTAGCAGGCCAAGAAGTACCATCTGAAGTTCCAGGGAATCCCATCGTTGCATCCTCGGTATTTGAGGTGATGATTGGATAATTTGCCGCATTTTTGATGATGTTTTCAATACCTACTTTCGCCACATCAGCCTTCTTGCCTGAGATACGCATGAAATAGCGAAGCGCTAATGAGTTCGCAAATTTTCTCCATTTTGTCGGATCCCCTGCATAAATAGCGTCCACATTATCTACGATGCTTGAGTATTCCGATTTTTGTTTAGACAATAATTTATTGGCTTTTTCTAAATCTGCAATGATTCCTGCATAAATAACCTCTTGGCTATCATAAGCTGGAAGAATATTAGCGACTCCCCCTAATTCCCCTTTCAAGGCATTGGTATATGGAGCATCTCCCCACAAGTCAGTAATTAATCCAAACAAAAATGCTTTATTCACCAAAGCGACGCCTTGATGAAACTCTAAATTCATCGTAACGGCACGTTGATATAATAATTCATTGTCTCTAAGTAAACCGTAATAACCGGCCCAACTCTGAGTTCCACCCCAATCATAGTCGTTATGACCTGAAGACCAAGCATCTTTTTGAGTATGCTGCACAACTCCCGCGATATCTTGATATCCTAAGTTGACATACGCCTTTGCCATTTCGGTCAAGACCGTAGGCATAATTAAATTGGGGTTTACCGCATCGGGCTGAACTCCATTGGGGTTCGTATTGACCGAGGTTAAATCTTCACAAGAGAAGAATGAGCCTGTTAATACGGCAAAAACTGCGATTTTAATATATTTATTCATTTTCATGATTTCAAAATTTTAAGGTGAATGAATTAAAATGTTAAACCAAGTCTAAATCCAACTGGAATGACCCATGGTGTCACATTGTATCGCTCGATACCTTGTTTAAATTGTGTTCCTGCTTGAGTTCCAGCTTGGGGTTGGAATGCCGTCTCTGGATCAATTCCTATTTTAGCTGCAGTCCATAAGATGATGTTACGGCTGTATACTGAGAAGTTAGCTGCTTGTAAACCTAATTTCTTCACAACATTACTTGGCAATTCATACGCTAATGAAACTTCTCTTAGTTTAACAAAAGAAGCATCGAACATAGCCGCCCTAGTGAAATCCCAAGGATAATTGTCTCCATATGGAATGATACGTGTTTTAGGTCCACCTAAATTTTCTTCGTATCCGGTAATATTTCCTTTGCTATCATATTGCGCGATAACTCCTGGATTAAATACTCCATTTGGATAAACCTTACCACCATACTCAAATGGATACCCCCCATATTCTTTAGTAGGTCCCCCTACGATATGAAATTGATTACCATTTACCTTAATCATCGTTTCCTGATTAGCGACTAAATAATTTCGTAAAGCATCGCCAGTCATCGTTCCAGGATTAATCAAATTATCCAAGAATCTTTGTGATTTCAAATCAGACTCTCCATAGCGATAGGTTTGAGAAATAAAATCCCCTCCGTTACGCCAGTCAAACGTCATGTTCAAACTCCAGTTTTTATAACTTAATGAAGTTTGTAAACCCAAGATAAAATCTGGATTAAAATTTCCAATTTTATTCCTCGTGTTTGAGGCGGCTATTCGCTGCCAAGAACCATCCCCATCTAAGATTGGATATCCGAAATATTTCGATGATTGGTCTTTAACCACGACAAGCTCAGCGTCATAGATATCACCGATTGTATCTCCCACATAGGTCCAAGCACCCCCTTTGGCATCTGTCCATAAGGTATAAAAATTTAAGCCTTCAGAAAGCTCCTCGATCGTTGTGGCGTTCTTATAGAAGTTCGTTGTTAAGTCTAATCTCCAACCGTTTTTATCAATCGGTGTTCCCCCTAAGGTTAATTCGATTCCCTTACTGACTAAAAGTCCAGCATTGATATTTTTTGAAGAGAAACCTGTAGAAGCGGGTAAGGTGGTCGGAATAATTTGATTTCTATTCTCAACCGTATAATAGGTACCTGAGAATCTCAAACGATTACGATACATGGTTACATCCAAACCTAGGTCCATCGAAGTAGTAATTTCAGGCTTCAAATCAGGTAGTAAAATAGAACCTGGTTTTGATAACCTTGTTACACCAGCCCACGGTTCTGCCAATCCTAATGTATTAAATAAGGCATAAGGGTTTGTATCATTACCTGCTTGAGCTACACCTGCACGTACTTTAATTAAGTCGATGCGGTTATTAGGTATTTGGAACATCTCGTTCAACAATACACTCAAAGATGCTGAAGGATAGAAATAAGATCTATTGTCCACCGGCAATGTACTTGACCAGTCATTACGAGCCGTCAAATCCAAATAAATCATGTCTTTATATCCTACGTTAGCCATTCCATAAGCAGAGTAAACTACTTTCTTAGATTGAGAACTTGAATATTGAATGTTGGCAGTAGCGATATTTTGTAGCGTATATAAGCCCGGAATAACTAAGCCTGTTCCGCCTCTACTTGATTCACTGATAAAGCGATTCGTTGAGTTTCTCGCATTCCCACCTACAGAAAGGGACAAAGAGAAATCTTGTAAAGACTTTGCATACGTAGCTAAGAAATCAATATTGGTTTCTGAAGGAGAAAGAGTAGTTAAGCCATAAGCTCCGTTTTTCTCTCCTGTATAACTGGGTGCAATTTTCGTTTCTCTTGTTTCTCCATAGGTATCTAACGAGTAACGAGCCATTAAGCTAAATTCTTTGTTGATTTGATAATCCAATTTAGCATTACCAAAAAAGCGATTACGCTCAAACGCATTTTTAACTTCATGGGCTAAGAACCATGGGTTATTATAATTTCCAATCGCTTGAGACTTTTGTTGTAAACCCTCTCTTCCTGGAACCCAATAATCTTTTAAATCCATGATGTTGATATGTGGAGATACCGCATATGCCCACTGCAATGGATTTGAACCGCGCTCACTGGCAGGACGATTGTTGGAGTTGTTCCGACTGAAGTCGAAGTTGGTGCTCAACTTAATTTTATCTGTCAAATTCAAAGAAGTGGCTAAATCGATCGAGTTTTTAAATAAATCAGATCCTGGAATTAATCCACGATTGGTCATATTTGAATATGAAATTCGATACGTAGCCGCATCCGTACTATTAGAAATAGAGAAGCCGTTGGTCGTCGTGATGCCCGTTTGAATAAAGTTTTTCAAGTTGTTTGGATACGACTTTAATTCGGTTGGAATTGATTTTCCTGCTACATCTTTAGGGCTATTCCACTGATAGGCCAAATATCCCTTATCTAATTCTGGGCCAATTCCTCCGGCTGAACCTTCTTCAATGGACAAGATGCCCCCTGGATAAGGGTTATTGCCGGGTGTAAATGGCAATATTCCCGTAGCAAATTTCGAGTGCATATCTAAGTACTTGAACGGATTGTCAAATACCGTATTAGAATTGACATTAATGGTCATTTTTTTTGACTTAGCGCCGGTTTTAGTTGTGATTAACACAACTCCATTACCCGCTCTTGATCCATAAAGCGCCGCAGCACTGGGTCCTTTTAAAACAGAAACACTTTCAATGTTATCCGGATTTAAATCTGATATGGCATTCCCATAATCCACGCGGTTATCATTACCCACTTGGCCTATGTTGTTCAAGGTATTAATCACCGGAACACCGTCAATCACAAATAAGGGCTGATTGTCGTTACTTAATGACTTTGCACCCCGAATAATCATACTAACAGAAGATCCCGTCGCACCCGTCGCGTTGATGCTAACCCCAGCTAATTTTCCCGATAGGCCATTCAATACGTTTTCAGTAATGACACGATTTAAATCCTTGCCCGCTACTTTACCTACCGAATAACCCAAAGATTTCTCTTCGCGTTTAATTCCTAAGGCTGTAACTACGACCTCGTTTAGTTCTTGAGTACTAGAGGTCATTTCGACATCAACTACATTTCGGTTGCCCACCTTAATTTCTTGGGCATCAAAACCAATCGATGTAAAAGATAATACGAGGCTTGCGCCAGAAACTTCCAAAGAATAGGCTCCACTGGCATTGCTGCTCGTACCCTTTTGAGTTCCCTTCACTTGAATATTAACACCTGGAATTCCAGTACCATCTGAGCTCGCGGTAATTTTACCGGTGATGGTTCTTGTTTGCGCAACCATCGTCGAGATGCTTAACGCAAATACCAAGGTTGTGAGTGCCAAATACCGGAGCATTTGTTGCGGAAAATGTAAATACATACGTAATAAATTTAGGAGTAAAACAACACTAAATAATTATTGGGTAACAGAAATAATAAAATTCTTACAAAAAAATAGATTTATTTAATGCTATAATTAAATGGAAAATTCAACTAAATAAATTATTTTGGCATAAATATTAAATTGGGCAAAAGAAAAATGTCAAAATCCGTGACAAACTTAAATTTATGAAGGCTCACCTATTAAAAGTTTCTCCTCAGTCACTTCGCTCCTTTAGCATTCGACGAGACAACGTTAGTTATTTTTATAATCAGTATCATTACCATCCGGAAATAGAACTATTATTAATTGATAAAGGAATAGGAACTCAGTTTGTGGGGGACAGTATCCAACGTTTTCAAGATGGCGACCTGCTTTTAATCGGGTCAAATTGCCCACACTATTTGAGAAGTGACAACATTTATTTCCAGAATAATCCCGAATTGGGAGTGTCAGCAGTCGTGATCCATTTTGATCCAGCTATTTTTGGCCCTGATTTTTTTGACCTCGTTGAAAATAGATACGTCAAGCAACTGCTTGAAAAATCAAAACTTGGCCTTCGAATTACAGGCAAAACCAAAGCCGCTGTTGTCAAGCAAATGCTTCATATGCTGGACGACACCAAAAGCAATCTCATTCTTGAACTGCTTAAATTATTAGATCCCCTTTCTCAAAGTCCGGAAATAGACATGTTAGCGACCCGGATTTTAGAACATAATCCGAGCGATAAAGAAACCGCTCGATTAAATTCGATCTATAATTTTTCTGCCAAACATTTTAAACGTAAAATTACGATCGAGGAAATTGCCGAGGTGGCCAACTTAAGTCCTAATTCATTTTGTCGGTATTTTAAGAATAGAACACGAAAGCACTTTTCCCATTTCTTGAATGAAATACGCGTTGAGTACGCCTGTAAATTAATCAAGGAAAATCAATACCAAGTAACCCAAGTGTGCTATGAGGCCGGATTCAATAATTTTCCAAATTTCAATAATGCATTCAAGAAGATCACCGGAAAAACACCCTTACAATATTCAAAAGAATTTATCGTAAGTTAATCTGAAAATAAATAAACCAAAAAATAGTTGTGTAATTTTAAACCACCTAATTTCATTACCCCATTTACTCCTTATTAACATGAAAAAATTTACGCTCTTATTGCTTCTAATTACATTTTTTTGCGGCGCACAAGACATCAAAGTCATTCGCGGGCCCTACCTACAAAACTTTACACCTACTTCGGGGGTGGTTCGTTGGCGCACCGATATCGCGGCCAATAGCCAGGTGATTTATGGCAACAGCCCTGGCCAATTAAATAAATCGATCACAGATGCCAACTTACTTACCGAGCATGAAGTCGAAATCAAAAACTTAAGCCCCGGAAAAAAATACTATTACGCGATCATTTCCGCAGGAACTAAAGTGGGCGGTGACGAAACCCATTATTTTAATACAGTACCGAAAGCTGGATCTACGAAGCCGGTGCGTATTTGGGCCCTAGGGGATTTTGGGAATAGCTCTAAAAACCAAGCAGGTGTGCGTGATGCGATGTTTAATGCGACAAAAACACATAAACCAGATGCATGGATTTGGATGGGTGATAATGCCTATTCAAACGGGAAAGAAGAGGAATACCAAAATCATGTATTCAGAGTTTACCAAGATACTTTCTTTAAAAATCTTCCTGTTTGGCCTTCTCCGGGCAACCATGATTATGCAGGAAAACACGATCCTTCCTTGCCTCCTTATTTTAAAATTTTCAACATGCCCACTAAAGGCGAAAATGGAGGCTTGCCTTCCGGAACAGAATCTTTTTATTCCTTCAACTACGGAAATGTGCATTTAATTTCCCTAGACAGCGAAGCGATGGAATCTGATAGCAGCTACCTATATAATGAAAATGGGAAACAAGCGAATTGGTTGAAAAAAGATTTAGAAGCAAATAAACTGCCTTGGACGATTGTGTATTGGCATAAACCACCGTACTCAAAAGCGTCTCATGACTCCGATACCGAAATCTGGATGTATAAAGTCAGAGAAAATATCACCCCAATCTTAGAAAAATATAAAGTCGATTTAGTGATTTGTGGCCATAGCCACAGCTACGAAAGAAACCATCCGATGCTTGGGCATACGGGGAAAAGTGCCACCTATGACGCTGCCGTTCACAAAAAAGCGAATGAAGTTGCACCCAATACCTACGTGATCAATAAAGGAGAAAGCCAAGGCACCATTTATATTGTCAATGGTTCTGGGGGCCAATTAGGCGGCAAGCAAAAAGACTATCCATTAAAATCCTCCCTATATTCAAATGTCACTGAAGGAGGTTCTATGTTGATCGATGTGGTGAACAAAAAATTAAATGCACAATGGATTTGTGCCGACGGAGTAGTGAGAGATATGTTCTCAATTGAGAAAAAATAATTAATGCTTTAAATATTTTGTGACCTCTTTTACCGGAGCTATCCAAATGCCATGTTGGGGATCTTGTGCGTAACGTATCAGATCTTCCAACATGCTTAATCGGGTGGTTTGATTTCCTCCCTTGCCCATTTCATGTCCACCTAAAATGAGCCAATACCCCTTTTCGCTCGCATCTTTGATCATCGGCAATATCTCATCGAAATTCTTTCCATCCATTTCAACTCCGGTCAATTGGGCCATATTTAAATACGCGGGATCATTCGGCGCTTCATCGCGCCAGCCACGGCCCGAGCTAAATAATTGAAACACCAAGGGAACATAACTTTGAGTTTTTTCATTGTTGCCCACAAACTTCTGCCCGCAGGGATAGGCAAACGATTCCGGTTTTATCCCGATCATCTGATGCAATTGTTCGTTGGACTCCACCAATTCTTTTTGCATTTTTTCCAAGGTATACTCTTCTAATGCCCTATTTCTAGACCAAGCAAAATTCCCTGAGCAAGGGTGTAAGCCCGAATGATTTCCAATTTCATGGCCATTCTCCGCCGCTTTTTTCCAAAGCGCTACGTTTTTTTCTATCGCATTCGGCATGACATATAAAGTGGCCTTTACCCCATATTTATCTAAAAGCGCGGTGCCCCCATTCACCTGGCTCCCTCGGCCATCATCAAAAGTCAGGCTTAAGGCCATCTTTTTACCTTTTGGCCAAGTAACTTTATTTTGAGCTTTCAAAGAAAGCTGCATGCTAAAGATTAGTAAACTTGCAAACGTGCTGATCAATAATTTTTTCATATGGAGCTCGGTTAAGGAGTAAGTTCTTTCATTTTTTTCATCAACTCAGCCGCTTTTACATTCGCGTCTGACATAGGAATTCCCTTTTTCATTTCGGGTCTTTTATGACCTGTTTGCGTTAGCCATGCGTCTTTTAGGATGTTATGGCGCTCCACAATTATATCAAAAAATGCTTTCGGGTCTTTCATCGGTCCAAGCATTTCCTCCACGGAATTCATTCGACTTATTTTTTTTGCACCCAAATACCTTAAAATTTCTTTGGCCATCATCCAGTGACCTTGATCGCCAGGGTGTACCCCATCTTTCGAGATTCGAAAGTTGGCATCCTTTGTTAATTCAGTATTTAAGTACTTTTGAAGCGCACTGTGGGTGTCAATGACTTGCCAATTTTTTTGCTGGGTCAGCCAATGCGAATATTCATCTAATACCTTCTCATAACCACTATTTTCATTGGGTTTTTCTTCATACAAGGAAGGGGTTATGTGAATAATTTTGGCACCAGAAAATACTACTTGGTCGTGCATCCAACAAATACCCTCTTTGAATTTTAGAAATCTTGCTGAATCCAAAGGAAGATAAATTCCATCATTCATTCCATACGTCGCGAATACTAGGTCGGGCTTAATTTGTTCTAACACACGGGCCAATCGCTCATGTAAATCAGGCCTAGGAAAACGCCCGCTAGCATGCCCATCTTCCGACAAGCCTGATACCGTTTCACTGGGTAAACCCACATTGTAAATGTCAATTTCTTGATTCGGAAATTTGGCTCGTTGGTATGCTTCAATAATCTGCACATACCTCCCCGCATAGGTGATGCTATTTCCGATGAAAAGCACCCGCTTGGGATTTCCAGGGAAAATTTGTGCTTGGACAGAAAAGCCAATGAATAATAAAAAGGCCAGAATTAAGCGCTTTTTCATCATTTTTTCAACGTATCTGCCACCACGGGTTCCGCACCAAACCTCTTTTTTGCCCCCTTAATTTCTCCATGAGAACTTACGGCGATAGCCGCAAGAATGCCGATGAAAACGAGAACAATAGCCGCGTTTTTAAGTCCCGTAAAAAGCTTTAATGAACGAGGAATTATTTCAGGTTCCGTGCGATCTATGAGAAAAAAGATGACCACAAAATTAACGATGTATAAGTACTGCTCGACACGATAGATGCTGATAAAAGCCCCCGTCACTAGAAAACTTAAAGCGATATATAAGGCCCAATGCCCAAAGAAAAAGGTCTTAACCTCTCGATAATCTAAGGTTTCAAATTTCTTAAATCTAAAGATCCAATACGCGCCTGCGCCAACAATTAATACCACGGATCCCCATATGACCCCATCGTAAAAGGCATAATCATCCGTAGGCAATAATTTGACAAACGTGGATTGGATTCGCTCCCACTCGAAATTTTGTTGCCACATAATCACGGGAATTACGAGTACCAACATGATCAATTGGAATACCTGGTTTTTCGTTGGCGCCGCTTTTTCTTTTCCCCAATCACTGGTCAACGTTCCGTAGGCTAAGCCAAGACCGCCAAAGAACCCTAAGGAATACTCCATGACATTCCAAAAGTTAAAATGAATTTCAGTGGTTTGGCCTAATACTTGGAGAAAGTTGCCAAAGGCAAATCCAAAACCACCCCCTAAACCAGAAAATATAGCTACGCGTAGCGCTGATTTTTGTTTACCCCGAATCATATTCCAAGTTAACGCAACCGCCATGCCTAGACAAACCGCCCATACCTCTGAGCGCGGAGGGGTCATGTTCCAACCAAATTGTTCGACGAGAAAGAAATAAAAAATGATTCCACCGGCGGTCATTTCCAAGATCAATTTTGGCCATTTGATTGGCTTTTTAATCGTATTGGAAAGGCCTAATCCGAATAGTCCACCCCCTAAAAAACCGTATAATCCGCCGATCACAAATAACATGGATAAGCCATAAAATACATTAGGCCAGTCGCTTCCTCGGCCATAACCTACCACCAATCCATAGCTCATCATGCCACCCAAGCCCCATCCCAACGCACCTGCCAAGACCACTGAGAAAGATTTTGCTAACCAATCTTTTCTTTTCACAACTAAAAGAGTGGCTAGAGATCCAATCCCGCCAGCCCAGGCCGCACCATGTTCGTGGCCGAATTGTCCTCGAATCGCCCAAGCCGTCCCTAGCGACATCGCTACGACCAGCATACTTAAATATAATTGCTTTGATTTCATTGAGTTAACAGGTTTATCTCGTAAACATAGCAAATTTTTCGGGTAGCGCAATTTGTCTATTTTCAATGATTAAAAAATAAAAATGGATACTTTTGAATTTTAATTGACCTATGAACAAGAATATTTTACTGATCCTGTGTTTGATTTTTTCAATCTCGGCCACCGCCTGCGAACCGAATGATGCGCCACAAACAAAGTCGATCATATCAGATACCACGACCATCCCCCTGGGAGGAAATACCTTTATTGAACCCAAAGGTGTAGCCAATGATGCCATCAGTGAGAATGGAATTACGACTTGGTCTTCGGAAAAAAGTACCTTTAACATTTATTTTAAAAATGAAAAAACAAAATCCTCTGCATTATATATTGCGCTATTGCCCGGGGAGTTTTCCAGTAAAATCAAATGTACTTTAGGGGGGCAATCTCAAGTAGTCCAACTGACTAAATTTCAAAAGAATCCTGTATTTATTGGGAATTTTGTATTGACTGCGGGCTACCAAAAACTAGTTTTGGAGGGCATTTCTAAAGAAACAAATAGTTTTGCAGCCATAAGCTCTTTAATCATCCTGACCCATGAGCCTGGCGAATTTAGCTTTGTTAAAGACAATATAGACAATCGATTTTACTGGGGCCGAAGGGGTCCATCCGTGCATTTGAGTTATACCGTGCCGATTGAGAAAAATGTCAAATGGTTTTATAATGAAGTGACTATTCCCGTAGGCCTAGATCCCATAGGTTCCTATTTTATGGCCAATGGATTTGCGGAGGGTTATTTTGGCATTCAGGTAAATTCCGAAAATGAGAGGCGCATTTTGTTTTCTGTTTGGAGCCCATTTAAAACAGATAATCCCGCGTCAATCCCTGAGGATCAAAAAATTAAATTGCTAAAAAAGGGAACAGATGTTTATACCGGGGAATTTGGAAATGAGGGTTCCGGGGGACAAAGCTATTTGAAATACAAATGGGAGGCGGGAAAGACGTATCAATTTTTAAATTCGGTCGAGCCGGATGGTTCTGGTTTCACCCATTATACCGCCTATTTCAAAGAATCTGGTTCACCGGATTGGTTGCTCATCGCCTCATTTGGTCGCCCAAAAACAGATACTTGGTATAAAAGACCCCATTCGTTTGTTGAGAATTTTAACCCTAATTTTGGCCATATATTGAGACAAGCAACTTATCAGAATCAATGGGTTTCTGATTCAAGCGGCCAATGGTTTGAATTAACCGAAGCAAAATTCACGGGCGATGACATCGCTAAACGAGGCTATAGAAAAGACTATGAGGGAGGGGAAAAATCCGGTCATTTTTACTTGCAGAATGGCGGATTTTTCAATGGGATAGCATTGCTAAATCAAAGTTTCACAAGGCCCGCAGCCAATAAAATGCCTATCATTGATTTCAAAAAATTACCTTAATTTTGAACATGGAAGAAAAATCGAACGATCCTTTACATGGGAAAACACTAGAAGTCATTTTGACAGATTTAGTCGCGCTATACGGTTGGGATGAAATGTCAAAAAAGATTCGAATTAATTGTTTTTCGTTTGAACCTAGCATTAAATCAAGTCTTTCATTTTTGAGAAAAACGCCTTGGGCTAGACAGAAAGTGGAGGTACTCTATGTCTGGTCGATCAAGAAAATCGCTAAGATGAAATTGGATGCCGACGCACATTTACCAACCACGCAAATACCGCCGCCGTCAAAAACATCATGATGCTGTACACCACCGCAGGTATCGTCATCGTTCCATTGCCGATCACATTTAAGGCAATGTAAATAGCCAAAGTCCCATTGTGAATTCCAATTTCCATGCCAATAGCAATAGCTTGTTTTGTGGAAAGCTTGAAAAATAGCGGAATATAATAGCCGACC
>JABMMK010000064.1 GCA_013205605.1 Cytophagales bacterium
AAGCAAGGAAGCATCATAAACATTGCGTCCACTTATGGGGTGGTGGGGCCAGATCAGTCGTTATATAAGGATGAAAATGGCCAACAACTATTTTTTAAAACACCGGCGTACCCAACGACCAAGGGGGCTGTAATTAATTTCACCAGATACTTAGCGGCCTATTGGGGCGAGCAAGGCATCCGAGTAAATACGCTTTCTCCTGGCGGTGTGGAAAATGGACAAACCGATTTTTTTATGCAGCAATATTCGGCTAAAACACTTTTAAAGCGAATGGCTAAACCAGATGATTATGCCGGTGCTTTAGTGTTTTTAGCGAGTGATGCGTCAAGCTATATGACAGGCGCAAATTTGGTCGTCGACGGAGGATTTACAGCAATTTAAGATGGAAGATTTAAAGATAAAACTGGCTAAAATAAAATGGGTATTGACCGATTGCGATGGGGTCCTTACTGATGGTGGAGTATATTACGGTGAAGAAGGAGAATATCTAAAAAAGTTTAATGTTCGAGATGGGATGGGAGTGGAACGGTTGAGGACTTTAGTTCAAGTACCTACAGGGATTATTACCGGAGAATCTTCTCCATCTGTGGTTAAAAGGGCAGAAAAATTAGGCATTACCGAATTGAATTTAGGGGTTAAGGAAAAGAAGGGAGTCGTTAATCGGATCCTAAAAAGATATTATTTAAAAACAGAAGAGCTTGCTTATATTGGGGACGATGTAAACGACTTAGTCGTTAGATCTTTGGTGGGCTTGTTTTTTTGCCCAGCTGATGCGCTACCTCAAGTCAAAGCGGAGGCGGATGTAATATTAACGCTTGACGGAGGAAGAGGGTGTTTTCGTGAAATGGCAGAAATGATTATTAAGGCCAAAACAGATTAACTTGCGCTGTAATTTTTAAGTCCAATGATGCCCACGATGATTAAAGTCATGAAGAAAAATTCCATCAATGACGTGGATGTTTTAAAGATAAAAATATCGCAAATTTTAATCATCACCAGTGAAAATGCAGTCCAAACTGCAATGGCTGTAGACGTGGGAATATCTTTTAAGGCCAACGATAAAAAGTAAATATTGCCGCCTCCTGAAATGACGTAAGCTATAAATGGAACCAATTCCATTCCCACTGATTTACTCATTAGAGAGTCTGCTTGGTAAGCATTTTTTAATTGGCTAAAATTCATATACTTCAACGCGTAGGTCCAACCCGTTTCGAAAACCGCTGCTATAAGTATATTAATCCAAGGTTTTATCATCTAATTTATTTTCTTTTAAATCTTCGAAATACCAACGGTAAATCGCGTATACATGTTGGCGGATGTAATCCTTTGGAAACTTATAATACAAACCCCAAAAGCGTGGTTTTTGTTTGGTTTCATAAAGTGTCCCAAACATGACATCCCAAATACTAAACTTGGTGGCAAAGTTAGCATGAAATACTTCTTCGTGGTTTGCGTGATGCCACAAATGAAATTCAGGGCCATTTAAAATGTATTTTAATCGACCAAAAGTGAAGTTGATATTCGCATGAATATACATGCCCCACAAGCCGTCAATGAGTCCTTTGATGGGAATCACGACCGGATCCGCACCCAAAAGGAAAATGGGTAAAAATTCAATGGTTTGATTAATTAAAATTTCTACGGAGTGTGATCGAGCCCCTGCAATCCAGTCGATGTATTTGTTGGAATGATGCGCTTCATGCGTTCGCCATAGTAATTTATTCGCATGCTGCCAGCGATGAAACCAATAGATGTAAAAATCATGTGTAATGAGAAAAAAAAGTACCTGACATGCAATGGGCCAATGACTTAATTTGGGAAAATCACCCCATGAAATGGAGGTATGTATGGGAGCTATGATGTAATCAAAAATAAGAATTTTTAAAAAGAAGCTTTGGACTAATGTATAGCCTAAAAAATCAGTCCAAAAGCCTTCTCTGAAAAAAGGAATTCCCCTTCGGTAGGGGAATTTCCTTTCTAAATATATAAGCACGGCACTTCCAATAACGAGAAGTAGTGTGCAGATTTCTACTACATTAAATTGCATGATATTATGCTTTTTCCATTAACCTGTTTTCGGTAATATTAACCCGTAACTTTTTCATAGGACCCACTTCGCTATCGTAAACTTTCTTAATCCCGTCGCCTAATCCTAATTCTGTGTCACGTATGTCCTTTACCAACTTGACAAAACCTTGTGGTTCAACGGATGCTGCATGATCTGAACCCCACATGGCGCGATCTAAAGTGAAATGTCTTTCAACAAACTCAGCTCCTAAAGCCACGGCAGAAACCGTTGGACTTAATCCAGTTTCATGTCCTGAATATCCAATGATGTATTCTGGATATAAATCTTTTAACGTTTGAATCATCTTTAAATTCAATTCTTCTGGTTTGCAAGGGTATGCAGATGTCGAATGAGCGATCATCAAAGGATAATCTCCATATTCACGAATCAATTCCACCGCAAAAACGATTTCATCTACGCGAGACATTCCCGTTGAAATCATGATAGGTCTACCCGTTTCACAAATCTTTCTGATTAATTGGTCATCAGTTAAAGAAGCGGACGCTAATTTATACATCACAGGTTCGAAGCTCTCCATGAAATCCACAGATGGCTCATCCCAAGCAGATGCAAACCAGTCGATTCCCAAAGATTTACAATAGGCGTCAATTTCTGAATATTCTAAGGCACCAAATTCCGTTTTTCTCTTATAATCAATGTAAGTCATCGGACCCCAAGGCGTATCTCTCATGATTTCCCATTGATCCTTAGGAACACAAATTTCAGGTGTACGCTTTTGGAATTTTACTGCATCTACTTTGGCTTCTACTGCCGCGTCGATTAACAATTTGGCAGTTTCTAAAGAGCCATTATGATTAATGCCAATTTCTGCAATGATGTAACATGGGGATCCATTCCCTATTTCTTTTCCAGTGTTTAGTGTTATTTTTTTCATTTCTTATGTTGTATATGTTTGGTAATTATTTGTGAAAGTTCCGTCTGAGAATAAATCTATAATCGCGTAACCAGGTTGAGTTTGTTGGTAATTTCCTCCCCACCATGCGCCACTGACCGCGCCGTTGCAGCAGTAACTAATTCCGTTATATTCTACTCGATCCAATAAGTGGATATGTCCACTGATGGCTAATTTTACATTGGGATATTTGAAAAATAAATCTTTTAAATCCGAGGCATCTTCATGCATCCATTTTCCAGGTATATTCCATTGGTTTTTTTCAAAACGCTTCCCATCAAAAAATATACAGGCTGATAAAATAGGGATGTGAGAAACAATCATGGTGGGTTTATTAGCTGGAATTTGGGCTAGCTCATTTTTCAACCAATCTATTTGTTCTTCATCGATTTTCCCAGTATACCAACGACCGTCTTTATCAGGACTGATGCTATCTAAACTGATTAAATGCCAGATGCCTAAATCCTTCGAATAATATCTGTGTGATTCTTTCAGCTCGTCCAATGCCCATTTTTTTCCATCCTCGATGCTAGCGACATTTTCTGATTTACACCAGATATCATGGTTTCCTAAGGATTGAACAATGGGTACCGATAGCTCGTTTTTTAATACATCATGCCAAAGTTTCCATTGCTTTTCTGCCACTGAACGTCCGCCTCGATGTGCATCCATGATGGAGTCGCCACTATTTAAAATTAAGTCGGGTTGTTGTTCTAAATTTTGAATGTGGTGTAAGCACTTGGCAAATCCTTTCGACGCTCCTATCAAGGGCATCATGTGAACATCAGTAATATGTGCAATTCGGAAAGATTTTTTTGAAGTCGACGCTTCAGCAAAGGCACTCAATTTAGGGACAGTTATTGCACTTGCAATTAAACCGAAAGATCTTAATATAGAAGATCGTCTATTCATCTTGAGAGATTTAAATCTCTACAAATTTCCAAATCAAATATTAACTAATGAGTGATTAAAATTTAAGAAAATGTTATGAATTGGCTGGAAATTTGGCCAAATATTAACGCGATGTAAAGCGAATATTAAGCGCTTTTTAAGGGACTGATTTGAAGTAATTTGGAAATTACTTTTAGGAAGAAATCTGAGAATTCGAATGTGCTTTTCTTAGCTTTGATTTGAATTAACCCGTCCAAATGTTCGCTGATTTTTAAACTTGTCTTTTGCGCCCACACCTCATAGTCATTATTTGCCATTCTATTGTGGCTTAAATAATCTTTAAAAATTTCTAGGTCAAAGCTTTTTGCCGCAATTCCAGCCCCAGAAATCTCCCCATCATAGGCATTGATCATCTGCTCAATGTGATTAGGAACGGGAACCATCATGACAGGCTTTTTAAGGTACATGGCTTCGGCTACTGACTCAAAACCAGCGGTGGAAATAAGGCCTGCACAAATGGACATTTTCGCTAAATATTTCTCGGCATCTATTGGGTGAAAAGTTAGATTTTTACTTGGGCTAAATACCTCTTTTTTTTCCGGATGATCCCAAAAACAATCCAACGTAATTTCACTATTCTTTTCTGCCCAAGAAATAATTTGATCTGCTAACTTATAATGGGTCACATACATAAGCCAAGATTTGCCGGCGATAGGTACGATCTTTTTTACCTCTTGACGCAACAAAGGAGGGACTACATAAATATTTTTTTCTAGATCATCCGGCATTTCTCTAAACGAAAGTCCTAAGAATTTTTTAGTTCCAATGGCCGTAAATTTGGTATTGATATTCAGCAAAAACTGGTCAAACCTCTTCTCAGAAATGGATTTAAAATGTCGATTTAACAATAAATATTGATGGCCTATCGACATACACGGAATCTTAGATCTCGTCTTTAGGAAATATAAACCTGTAATGGATTCGTAAAAGTTAACGATGCCGTCTGGCTGAAGCTCGAATATAAATTTTTCTAAGGAGGAGGCACTTTTACAATACGTTTTAAACCTTTTAATGGCCTGCATAGCCGTTTTGCCCAATTGCACCGAATTCCCATTTCCATAATTGATGGACGGGCTTTCATATTGTATTAAAGGAACATCCCCGATAAACTCAGTAAAAAATGCAGGTATTTTCCGCCCTTGAAATGAACCTACCGCATATCCCACGACCTCATGCCCAGCCTCCTCAGCGATCTGTGTCATGGAAATGGCCTGTGTTAAATGGCCCCTTCCTTCTCCCTGAACTGTGAAAATAAATTTCCCCATGGGATTATATTTTTATTTCTTCTGATGTTTGATCATCCCAAATCTCCTCAAGTTCTTTCTCTAAGTTGTAATTTGGATATTGGACAATGGACCATTCTCCTTCATGTGTCTCAACTAAAGCCGTTAACGACTCTACCCAATCCCCAGAATTCATGTAAATGACTCCATTGATTTCCTTGATTTCAGCTTTGTGGATATGCCCGCAAATAATTCCATCAGCTTGCTTTGCTTTCGCCAATTCAGCTAATTTCTCCTCAAAATCGGAGATGAAATTGACCGCCGCTTTTACTTTCTGTTTGATGGTTTGTGACAAAGAAAAATAGGGGAGGCCACGCCAATTTCGATACTGGTTGTACCATTTATTTAACCATAACAAAAAGGTATACCCAATGTCACCTAAATAGGCCAACCACTTCATCTGACTCGTGATGCTATCAAAGATGTCACCATGCGTAATGAAGAATTTTTTTCCAAAACTCTTCAACATATAATCTTGGCGGATTGAAAATTGCTTTCCGATTTTTAAAGGCAATACCTGCTCCAAAAAATCATCATGATTACCTCTTAAGTAAATCACTTCAGTATCCCAAGAATCCATCATTTTGAGGACAGCTCTAAAAAATGAAGTGTGCTTCTTTTTCCAGGACCCTCCTTTCTTTAATTGCCAACCGTCAATGATGTCTCCATTGAGAATTAACTGATGACAAGAATTTGCTTTGAGGAATTCGTTGACTTCCGCAGCCTTAGCTCCCTTGCTACCCAAGTGCAAGTCGGAAACAACAATCGTTTTGTAAGTGGGCTGTACGTTGCGACCCATGTGTGGTATGCGAATTTGGTAGCCCAAAGCTATTAATTCAAAATAACCGAATGGTTAACAAAACGTTAAGAGTGGGTAAATAAATTATTTCCCATACTGTTAAGCTTTACTAACTTTTTAAAAGTTAGTAAAGCTACAGTATGAATTTTTTAAATCACTATGAATTTGATGAATATCAACTAATCGATATTAGCGATTTCCAATTTAGGAGCAAGGGTATAAATGATTGCCCAGGCTATAATATAAGCACTTCCGCACATCAAAAAGATGATGTTATAGCCATCATTGATATTGCCTAATAACTTATATTTATCTAATAAAATGCCGACAATAAAAGGAAAGAAAATACCTCCTACCGAACCCGCCATTCCTCCAATACCGATAATAGAACTAACGGCTTTTTTAGGAAACATGTCTGTCGCTATGGAGTATATGTTGGCACTCCAAGCCTGATGTGATGCTGCAGCCAACGAAATTAATGCCACTGCTTGCCAGATATTATCACAATAACGCGCTAACATAATTGGCACCACGGCAAGAGCAAATCCCAGCATGGTAAATTTACGCGCCTTAAATGAAGGCCAACCTTTATTAATTAAATAACCAGAAAGCCATCCACCCCCAATACTACCAATGGTCGTTGCGGTATACACAATGATTAATTCTAAACTTGGCTTTTTTAAATCCAACTGGAAGCGCTCAGAGAAATACGAAGGCAACCAGAATAGGAAAAACCACCAGATTGGATCCGTAAACATTTTGCCAAAAACGAACGCCCAAGTTTGTCTAAACCCAAATAATTTGCCCCATTTAACAGGATCTTGGTTCTCATCTTTTTCTTCTTTGTCCGCATGGATATAATCAAATTCTTCTTTTGATAAGGACTTGTGTTTGGATGGTACCTCATAATAAAACCACCAAAAGATCAACCAAACAAATCCAATAGCTCCTGTGGCGATAAAGGCCATTTCCCAGCCATATGCGCCTAAAATCCAAGGCACTAAAATCGGTGCGGCAACAGCGCCTATGTTGGCCCCAGAATTAAATATTCCTGTCGCTAGCGCGCGTTCATTTTTAGGAAACCATTCCGCCGTTGTTTTGATCGCAGCTGGAAAATTCCCCGCTTCGCCCAAACCTAATAAACCACGCATAAATGCAAAACTCATGGTGCCTGTTGCCATGGCATGTAACATGGCCGCAATACTCCAAACGATGATGGAAATAGTATATCCTAATTTGGTCCCAATGCGATCAATGATCCCACCAAATCCCAAAAGACTGATGGCATAGGCCGCTTGAAATGTAATAACGATGTTTGAGTAATCCGATTCAGACCAATTAAACTGATCTTCCAATACAGGTTTCAACAATCCAATAACCTGTCGGTCTAAGTAATTTATTGTAGTAGCGAAAAAAAGCAATGCGCAAATTCGCCAGCGATAAGTTCCTATTTTATTCATGGTTTAGAGTGTTTTTGAGGCTAATGTTATAAGCCTCGGTAAATTTTGATTAAGTCAGAAATAGTATTTGAAATCGATTGATAATCTTTTTTGGCAATTAAATCAGCAGGAAATAATTGAGATCCCATCCCTACCGCTGCAGCTCCAGCTCCAAACCAAGAGGATAAACTTTCTTTGTTGGGTTCAACACCTCCGGTCACCATAATTTTGGTTTTTGGCATCGGTCCCTTGATCGCTTTAACAAATCCAGGGCCGACTACATTCCCAGGGAATATTTTCACATATTTGGCGCCTAAGATTTCCGCATTTCTAATTTCGGTCAGTGTCATGGTTCCTGGCATCCAAGGAATATCATGTTTGGCACACACTTCGCCCACTTCCGGAGTCGTGAAAGGTTGCAACATGAAATCCGCTCCCATCGCAATGAATTCATTCGCTTGTTTGGCATCATAAATCGTCCCGATGCCCAGAACTAAATCTGGACATTCCTTCTCACAATAGTCGATCAACTTAGCAAAAATGGCTGGCGCTTCCGCACCGCGATTCGTAAATTCAAATACGCGAATGCCTCCGTCATAACAGGCCTTTAAAACGTGTTGGGCTACCGTTAAATCTGCATTGAAAAACAATGGAACAATCGGGGTTTCCTCTATCCGACTATATACTACAATGGACGCATTTCTTGCCATAATTATCTTTTTAATCGACCCGTTAAATCACCATTCATCACGGTTTCTATCTCGTCTAAATTTGCTAAATTAATATCACCTTCAATCGTATGTTTTAATGCTGAGGCAGCCACCCCAAAAGAAAGAGATTTAGCTTCATCAAAATAAATTAAGTTTCCATAAATATATCCAGCCATAAAGGCATCGCCACCCCCAATTCGATCTACGATCTGGCTGATTTCCACCGTTTCAGATTTGATGGATTTTGTTCCATTAAATGAGGCGGCGGATAAAGTATTTTGTGAGGCTGATATTTGACCTCTTTTGGTATTAATGATTTTTTTAATTCGAGGGAAACGTGCCATAATTTGCTTACAAACTGATTCCCATCCACTCTTTGTTGATCCATCGGTAACAATGCCTAAAATATCATCCGCATCGCCTTTGCCACAAACAATGATGTCGCAACCTTCAATCAAATCAGGCATAACTTCCTGAACTGTTTTGCCATATTGCCATAAGTTTTTTCGGTAGTTGACATCCGCAGAAACCGTAATGCCCATTTCATTGGCGACAGCAATCGCATCACGAACAGCCTGTGCCGCCGACTCTGAGATCGCTGGTGAAATTCCAGTCCAGTGAAACCAACAAGCATCTTTGAAGATTTCGTGCCAATCAAAATCAGACGGATCTAAATTGGCAAAGGCAGAATCAGCACGGTCATAGGTTACTTGGATCGGGCGCATCGCAGCGCCAAATTCGACAAAATATAGGCCCAAACGACCTTCGCCAAATTGAATTTCTGAGGTGTCAACACCCACTCGAGCATAATATCCAGCAGCTGCTTTCCCCAATTCATTGGCAGGAAATTTTGTAACATGTGTGGCAGGTATACCTAAATGGGCTAAACCTCCCGCTACATTGGCTTCACCGCCACCAAAAGTAAGATTTAAACTTTGAGATTGAATGATTTTTCCATATCCCGGAGGACTGAATCGACCCATAATTTCCCCAAACGTGACAACTTTTTTCATACTTTATTCAAAGTTAAAAAATTCAGACGCATTCGTATATGAAATGTCTTTAACCAATTTGCCTAACCACTCCATGTCAGCTGGCAACTCGCCATTCTCCACATCTTGGCCCATCAAATTACAAAGGATTCTTCTAAAATACTCATGCCTAGGGAAAGAAAGGAAACTTCGCGAGTCGGTCAACATCCCCACAAAATGACTTAAAAGACCCATATTAGATAAGGCGTTTATTTGACTTTCCATGCCATCTTTTTGGTCTAAAAACCACCAGCTAGACCCAAACTGCATCTTTCCTACAATGGTCCCATCCTGAAAATTACCCGTCATGGTCGCTAATAATTCATTGTCACCGGGATTCAAATTATATAAAATAGTTTTCGCTAACTGGTTTGTCGAATCCAAATGGTTTAAAAATTTGGACAATGGTTTCGCCTGTTCAAAATCTCCAATCGAGTCAAATCCTGTATCCGGTCCCAAAGAACCCAAAAGCCTAGCATTATTATTTCTTAAAGCACCCAGGTGAAATTGTTGGGTCCAACCTTTGGCATGATCTAAATGAGCAAAATAAACGAGCATCGCCGATTTGAACTGCCATTTCTCATGGTCTGAAACGTTGGCCCCAGAAACTAATTGGCCAAAAATCTTCGCTATCTGCTCTTCTGTATAATCTTCTGCATAAATATGTTCTAATCCATGATCACTTAATCTTCCGCCGCAGGCATGGAAATAATCATGTCGCTCCCCAATCGCCTTTTTATAGGTAGATAAATCTTGGATACCATAACCAACGACCTGTGCCAATGATTTAACATAGGCATTGAACGTTGCGACATCATCCACAGCCATGGCCTTATCTGGACGAAAAGTAGGCAAGACTTTAATCGCATAGCCACTCGCTTTTATTTGTTTATGATAGCCTAAATTGTCAATTGGATCATCGGTTGTGCATAAAACTTTTACATTCATTTTAAGCAACAAGTTCTTGACTGAGTATTCTGGCGTTTTTAATAAAGCAGCACAATGGTCATAAATTCGTTTGGCGGAAGCGGAATTTAAAACTTCAGTGACCCCAAAATACCTTTGCAATTCCAAATGTGTCCAATGGTACAAAGGATTTCGCATGGTATATGGAACAGTTTCAGCCCATTTCATAAATTTTTCTTCGTCGCTCGCATTTCCTGTGATGTATTTCTCATCCACCCCATGCGCCCGCATCGCTCGCCATTTGTAATGGTCGCCGTATAGCCAGGCTTGCGTAATATTATCAAACTGATGATCATCGGCAATTTGCTGCGGCACTAAATGATTATGGTAATCAATGATGGGCATCGCTGCCGCAAATTGATGGTATAAAGTCTGGGCTGTTGCCGATTGCAACAAAAAATCTTGATCTAAAAACGCTTTCATATGGTATGATTAATCCTCAATAAATTTATAAATACTTCGTTACTGCTGCCTCAAATCCTGGCAACGCACTTAAATCCTCTCCCCACAATGTCGTATCGGCTAAAACTTTTGTTAAGTTGAAGTCCTTCCAAGCCTCATGAAAATACGCGGCATAGTCGCATTGAATCGGATATAATTCCCCGTTGGAGTCCCCAAAATACTTACCATTTTCTTCCTTAACCGAATGCATAAACTGCAAATAAGCAGCAAATCCCATGCAAAATAATTCAGGTGCTTTGCCAAATATTTGATAATAATTCAGCAATAAGGGTACATTTCTCATCCGCATTTTGGTCGTATATTGAACCGTGATATCGATGAGTTTATGTTGGATAAATGGATTTCTGAAACGATCTAATACGGCTCTTCCAAATCGGTCAGCAACTTTAAAATCCATTTTATATGGGATCGCTAAGGCTAATTCACTGAGCATCAAATTCATAATTAATTTGCTTAAGTAACTATTGGCCATCACTTCTTTGACCAATCTGAAACCCAACAAATAGGACATGCCACACATGAATGTGTGCGTTCCATTTAACAAACGCAACTTCAGTTCACGGTAGATTTCAATGTCTTCTGCGATCACCACACCTTTGTCTGCCGCCGCAAATCCCAAGATTTTCTTTACTTCCGCTCCACCTTGAATCGCCCATAAACTATATACTTCCGAAATGATCATTAGGGAATCCTCATAACCCAATTGGCCCAAAATGCCTGTTGACGTAGCCGAATCTGGACTTCCAGGAACGATTCTGTCCACTAATGAATTGCAAAAATGATTAGACTCCGTCAGCCAAGAAACAAATGAAGCAGGCAATGAATGATCTGCCGCTAAGCGTAAAACAATGCCTTTTAAAACATCTCCATTATTGATAATTAATTCAGTGGGGATGATAACCATTCCGGCGGTACTTGCACCGTCGAAATGTTGCCAACGCGCATGCAAGAATGCCAAAAGCTTTGCTGGATAGGAGCTAGGACATGCTGCTGTAATGGAGTCATTCGCCACATATTGAATGCCGACCTCAGTCGTATTTGAAAATATGATTTGCATATCCGGGCTTGTTGCGCAAGCCATAATGGAATCCCATTCTTTTGAAGCAGTTAGCGTTCTAGAAATGGAGGAATTGATGATATACTCTTCTACTTCTTTGCCTTCGTCGATTCCTTTAATGCAATGGGTAAATAATCCATCTTGTGTTTCAAAAGCATCCGCATCTCCCTTGGATGTCGATTTTACTACAACGATCCGGCCTTTAAATTGGCCCGAACGATTTGCTTTGTCAACAAAATAATCACAAAGTCCACGAAGTAGAACTCCGGTGCCAAATTGCAATATTTTTTCAGGATAATCGAATATCTCTGCTTTTGGAAGTGCGATGGGTGTTTTGGTGTTGATGTCACCGGAATGAATCAACGATTTATTTAAAATAGGCATGGCCATTATGTAAATTGGAAAATGAATTGCTTTATCATACGTAAAGCAATCTAAAGGTAGTCTTTACCTATAAATTAGCAAAAAAATAAAGCTTTTTGATGAAATAAAAACCTAAAACGTTTACGCTTCGCCTATGGGCCCGTTATAATTCATCGGAAATTGGTAGCCTGAATCTTCTCCTTCCTTCATGATGGCTCCATGGTTCTCTTCGAATTTTTGAATATTTTCTTGCAACGCTAACATCAGTCGGTAAGCGTGATCCGGTGTCATCACGACACGCGACTTAACTTTTGCTTTTGGAATTCCGGGTAAAATCCGAATGAAGTCGATGACAAATTCAGAGGGAGAATGAGCGATGAGCGCTAGATTTACATAGGAGCCTTCTGCCATTTCCTCTGGCAATTCTATGTTTAATTGGTTTTCTTCTGGGTTATTTGACATGATTATGGGGTTAAAATAGGAGGTAGTTCAATGTAAATCTACGTTTTATGTTATGTAAAGATAATAACATTGTTTTAATCCGTGGATGATCGAAACAATGAAAAAGGATCAATAATGTAATAAGTAAATTAAGAGAGAAAAGAGAAAAGAAAACAAGATTATTCTTTAATTAATAATTATTTGGGAAAATCATAAATGATGGTAAGTTTGTATCAAATACTATTCTAACCCTAATATTTTATGTCATACAATTTATCCCTAACTACTGATTTCGATTTTAGCTTAAAAGAAATCCAAATTATTGAATTGATTCATAAAGGTTTTACTTCCAAAGAGATTGCTGATCAATTGTCTCTTTCTGAGTACACAATCAAGCGGCATCGACAAAACATTGCTCTAAAAGCAGGCACCTCGGGAAAAAGGGCTTTTAGAAAATTCATAAAAAATTACCCCCCTCCCTCCCCAATAACATCAAAATAATTATATCACTTATTTTGATAATCAAAAAGTGTGGTACAAAATTGGTACTTAAAGTACCATAAAAAACAAATTTCTATCTAAGAACTTTACATCAAGTTTGCAAACCTTGGTGAAACCCGAAAAACCAATAAAGAGTAGGGGCAAATATTTATTTAATTATTATTATGAAAACTTTAAATTTAAAAACAATTTTTCAAGGATTACTAATACTTATTACTATGTTTTGCTTTTCATTCAGTTCAAATGCGGCAGGTAAAACTTTAGAAAATTTAAATTGGAAATCAAATCTCAGCAAAGAACAAAACAGCAAATATCTAGCTCTCAATTTCAAATCTTTGGAAGAATTGAATTCGTTCGATTTTAAAAAATTAGATGAACTTAATGAATCAGATTTTGTTGATTGCACCGTTTCAGCAACTGTTTCTGCTTATGGTGTTTCTGTTACTTTCAGCGTTACAGCTCCTACTTGCGCTCAAGCTGGTGCTGGAGCTGCGAGCGCAGTAAGGGCATTTATAAGAGGAATGAAATAAAAAAATAATGAATTAATTTAGAGGCATACAATGAAAATTGTATGCCTTATTAATCACTAAATAAAATCATGAAAATATTTTCACTTTGTTTGTTTTTGATTTGTTTTAATCTAAATGCGCAAAATTTAATTGTTAAATATAAGTTTAAATTTTCTCCTCTTAAAGAAGAATATAATTCTCAACTTTCTATCAATGGATCTGAATCAAAATATGAGATATTCGAGAAGAACAATTTAGTTGACAGTTTGCCTTTTCAAAATGAATCTAATGATCAAAATATAATTTTAAAAAATAAAATTTTCTTCAATAGAGTTATATTCAAGAAGATAAGTTCTGGAATTCAGAATGTTGAATTTTTAAAACCTAATTTTTCAAAGAATAACGAATTGCTCAAAATAATTGATAATGAACAAGTAACTTGGAATATTACCATCGAATCAAGAATGATATTAAATTATTCATGTACTAAAGCTACGGGTACTTATAAAAATAAATCATATGAGGCTTGGTTTTGCCCTCAATTAAAATATTCTGACGGACCATGGAAATTTAGAGGGTTGCCAGGTTTAATCTTAAATATTGAGTCCATAGATAATCAACTTAAAATAGATGCGTTTGAAATTTCACAAACCCAGGAAGATATTTCAAAGGATAGAATTGAGGTTGCTAAAAGTTATACATGGCCTGAATATGTTGAATATTGCAATAACTATTTGATCAAATTAAAATCATCATTAATGGCAAGTAACCAAGATTTAGATAATTTAAAAACTGAAATTGATGTTTCTGTAATAGATCCAGATTTTAGAATTGATTTAAAATGATTTAATTACAATTGATTATAACTCGAACACTATTTTAGAAATTATGAACAAATTCGCAAGATTATTATTAGGCATTCTTTCGTTTATTTTCTCTAATATATGTTATTCAAAAAATAACATTTCAGTGGAATATACTGTTCGATCGCTACAATCGAATGCGCAATCTGATGGTATAGAATTATATAAGCTTGTTCTAAGAGATGGCTATTCCTCATACTATAAATTCAATATTCTAGAAAGCGAGAAACCTAAAAATGTTGTAAAAAAAGAATTAGAAAGAGTAATTAAGGAAAATGATTTTTTAATAAAGGACTATAAATCGAAAAATATCGTATTTAAATCAAATAGCTCGTTCGTAAAAGACAAAATTGTAAAAGATTCAATGAATCTTATTAATTGGAAGATTAATACGACTGTTTCAATTAATATTTTGGGGTATGATTGTTACAAGGCTACAGGAAATTTTAGAGGTCGAAATTATACAGCTTATTACACCCCCAAAATCCCAAAAGCGGATGGACCATTTAAGTTCTCTGGGCTACCAGGATTGATTCTTAAAATATCATCAGATGATAACTACACTTCATTTGAAGCAACAAAAATTGATTTAGGCGACAACAATACATATCCTATTTATCCTGATGAATTCAAGAAAAAATTAATCTTATTTAAAGATTATGTGAATCTTGTTAAAAAAAGTTGCAAACAACAATTAAAGGAGATATATGCTAAAATTCCTCAATCTGACGATAATATTCAAATGAAAATTGATATCACATTTCTTGAGAAAACACTTCAAATTGAACAAAATTAAAGTTTTCATTTTATTATTTACGATAGGATTTCTTTCGTTTTCGAGTTTGGGACAAACTACAAAATTTCGATTTAAAGTTGTAGATGGCTCTAACGGAAAAAGCATTACTAATGGAATAATCTCCTATGAGGATAGTTTAGGAAATTTTCTAAAATACACGAAAATTGATTCTAATTTCATCAATGATGATGTTCCTCTTCAATCATTGAAAATCTCTATCAATTCAATTGACTATCATACCTACTCTGAAAATCTAAAACCTCCATTTCAAGGAGTAAAAACCTTTTTCATGAAACGTGATTCTTCCTATCTTTTAAATGATGTAGTTGTAGTTGCCAAAAATTATAATTATTTGCCTGATACAATATCCTTAAAAGTTAAAGATTTACGCCAAACATCGGATGTTAAAATTGAAGATGTCTTAAAGAGGTTTCCTGGAATTAAAGTAGATGCTAGCGGTCAAATATTCTACCGTAATAAGCCCGTCGAAACAGTCTTGCTAGATGGAGAAAACTTAATGGAGTCAAACTATAAATTAGCCACTCAAAATATTAATGTTGGAGAAATTGAAGAAATTGAAGCTTATGACCACTTTTCTGAAAACTCAATTATAGCAGGACTTGGCTCATCCACTTTAACCGCTATTAATTTAAAATACACAAGAAAATTCTCTTACACCCAATCTGGTAATGCGGGAGTAGGTGTAGTAGATCAAAATTTGAATGGTTATTTATTGAATTCAAACTCTATAATCAATACCAAGATTGTAAAAACATTTGCTCTTTTCTCTTCTAATAATGTGGGGGAAAATAAATCTGCGATTAATTATTCGGATTATCGTAACAAGAGCCCACTATACGAAAATCTTCCAGCCTTCCCCATGAGTTATGGTGGCACATTTCCTAATGAAGGGAAATTAAAGTTGAATCGCAACAATCAGTTAAGCGGCACTTTAAATAACATATTTAAGTTACATACGAAACTAACACTAAAAACATTTTCAAATTATTTAAGTGATGATTTCTCCAATATAATATCAAATATCACTCACTATAATTTACCTGGAAATAGTTTTTCTACTTCAGATGACTACGGTTTTCAGACTAGCCCTCAAAAATGGGGGCAATCTTTTGTTGTTAAATACCAAGCATCCCCCTTTCTTATTTTAGAAGGAAAATATTATTTAAACAATGGAACAATCAATTATCAATCAAACCAATTGATAAATCAGAAAACTGGCTTTCAATCTGATCAACTTAGTAAATTAAAGGATTACTATATAGAAGCTCAATCTACAATTAAGCTTGGCAAAAAATCTGCTTTTCAACTTTTATATCAAAATCTGTCTAGCAATAATTCTGTCAATCTTGAAATGAACTATTCACAACCCTTATCTAAACAAATTTCTCAAGTTGTTCTTCAAAATTATCAAGAGTATCATCTTACAGGTAAGTGGATAAATGTTTTTGTGCCCAAGATGCTAATAACCGAAACCTGGTACCAGTACTTAGATTTAAATCAAGAATTATCCATAAATACAAATAACCCCTCTTTATTTAGGGAGTACAGGAATACGATTAGGCAAGAAGCAAAAGGAAATATTTACGGATGGGTATATAGAGGGGTAGTGGAAGCATTAAATTTAGATATTATCAATAATGGAATAATCAGTAATTATCAAAAATGGAATACCTCTTTTGACTTAAACTCAAAAGTACTTGGTCACCTTTTTAATATTCAATATTCAAATCAATTAATTCCAGATTATCGGAAATATTTTATAAAAGACACGTTAATTCTAGATAGTAGAAACAAACGAATTGATTCATTACAAACGTATTTCGCTACTTCGGAAAAATGGAATCTTAGTATATCTAATCCTAACTCGTCTAATTTTAAATATGAATTGAGCTACAACTACAATAAGTTAAATGGAAATTTTTATTCAAACAGTATTCTCACTGATTATTTTACAATTCAAAAGAATCAATGGCAAAATTATTTATCAACCCAAATGACAATAAATGGTGAGATTGGATACTATATTTCAACGATAGCGGTCAATTTAAAATTGACTGGATCTCATTCCACTTTTAGATTTAAGAATAGTATCAATAATGGTCTATTGAGAAATAATCTATCAACAAATGACGAATTAACAATTAATGCAAAATCTGGGTATTTAAAAGCATTTAATTTCTATGAAGCGTTTAGTATTGGGAAAAATAGTTTTGAAAATCAATATTCAATTTTCACAAATACAACTTACAAAAATTTATTGCAACTCTATTTTAAGAAGAATAAATGGAAATCTTTCGTTCAAATTAATTCCTATCAATTTTACACAGGAGAGAAGTTTCTTCATTTTATAAATGCAGGGTTTGAAGTAATTTCTCGAGATAAAAAAATTACTTATACTCTTGACGCTCAGAATATGTTAAATATCAAGGATCGTAGTTTTATTTCTATAAATGATTACTCCCGAACTGAATACAAAAATTTCTTAGTGGGTCGATCTATTCTCTTAAAGGTCGAATTTTCATTCTAAAGCACATAACACAATTTAATAGAATATTTTAATCCTCACTTTCCAGAACAAACACTTCATTGACTGGCTTATTAAAAACACGCGCAATTTTCAATGCCAAGACAGTAGAAGGTACAAACTTCTTTAACTCGATAGCATTAATGGTTTGCCTAGTGACAGAAACCAGATGGGCTAACTCTTCTTGAGTTAAATTGTTAATCGCACGTTCTATTTTTATTCTATTTTCCATTTTTGTCTGAGTAGTATGAGTTTGTAAGTGTCCCTAAAAACCAGACAGTTTAGAATTGAAGAAAAAACCTTTAATTTTAAATTGCAAATTAAAGTTTCCACGGTGAAGTCGCACCGAAGGAGCATTATGAAGAAATTGGGTCTCAAGGGCAAGAATGAATTTGTTAAATATTTGCTGCTTAAAATGCCTAAAATGTAGGGAGTATATACAAAATATTTAGTCCTACTACCTAATTACTACCTTTTTACTACCTAGGTAGGATTGACACATATATTTTTTTACTCTATGTTTACAGCATGCTGCGCAGCAATGGTGTAACCCGAAAAACCAATAAAGAGTAGGGGGGATATATAATAAATATTAATTATGAAAAAGGTATTAATGATGCTTATTATACTAAGTGTTTTTTCATCATGTGGTGAACATGAAGTAGTTTCTGAATCTGATCGATCTCAATTCAATCATTGCAAGATTTAAACAATTGTATAAATTTTAGTTAATTTAACTTTTACTTTTACTAACCATTATTATAATGAATGGAATAATTCAGTTCAATAAATTGCCTTGGATTTTTCGGTTTATAATTCCAACCAAAATAGACGTTGATGGAATAGAGTACCCATTAAAGCATACAATTGATCTAATGGGGACGGCCAAATCTTAGGGTCATTATAGATTAAAATTAATTTTTTTTGAGTTTCTTAAATCAAGAGCAACTATTATTGAAGCAAATCAGAAGTCTAAATTGTTGATTATTCTCTTTCGAAATGAAAATTGGTTTAATTATTTAATTTCATATTCTGCATTATCATTTTTATTATTCTCTGAGTCAGATTTCGGGGTTGTTTTAGCTATCATAATTTGTTTATTTGTACTTTTTATATTCGTTGAATTATTAATAAATTTTGTGTATTTAAAAGAAGTAAACTCAGATTGAATTTAAGGCAATTTTTTTAGAAAAGTACAGCATGTATACACAAAAAAGCCCCTTCATGAAAATGAAGGGGCTTTTAAATCTAATTTAAGTCAATTAGTTTTCAACAGAAGCGCGATATGCTTCAGTAGCTGCCTCTGTTTCAGCGGCTACTTTTTTCGCTTCTAATTGCCTTAATTCGTCAACCGAAGTAACTAAGATGTCTTTGTAACGACGAAGACCCGTTCCTGCAGGGATTAAATGCCCTACGATTACGTTCTCTTTCAAGCCATCCAATGTATCCACTTTAGCACGAATCGAAGCCTCAGAAAGCACTTTCGTAGTTTCCTGGAACGATGCAGCTGAGATGAATGATTCTGTTCCTAAGGACGCTTGTGTGATACCTTGCAAGTTAGCAGATGATACCGCCGCAGCTGCATCACGTACTTTCATGATTTTCATATCACGACGTTTTAAAGATGAATTCTCATCACGCAATGTACGTGCTGACAAAATCATTCCCGCCTTATATTTCTCAGAATCTCCCGCTTCTATAATGACTTTCTTATCTAAGATCAAATCATTTTCCTCGCGGAATACGAAACGATCTACATTTTGTCCTTGTAAGAACTGAGTATCACCCGGTTCTAAAATCTCAACTTTCTGCATCATTTGACGTACAATACATTCAATATGCTTATCATTGATTTTTACACCCTGTAGACGATATACATCTTGGATTTCATTCACTAAATATTCCTGAACGGCTGTTGGCCCTTTAATTTTCAAGATATCAGAAGGCGTAATCGCACCATCTGAAAGTGGAGTACCCGCACGTACGAAGTCATTGTTTTGTACCAAAATAAATCGAGTCAATGGCACTAAATAATGACGTTCAGTTCCTTCTTTTGGCGTTACGATAATTTCACGGTTACCACGTTTGATGATACCATATGAAATTACACCGTCAATTTCAGAAACAACCGCTGGGTTAGAAGGGTTACGCGCCTCAAATAATTCCGTTACACGAGGAAGACCTCCTGTAATGTCACGCGTTTTACCTGCCGCACGAGGAATTTTAGCGATAATTTGACCCGCCTTAATTTTATCCCCGATGCTGATCGCTAAACGCGCTCCTACTGGTACGTTATACACTAAATCTTCTTTACCTTTTGAAACAACAAGTACAGATGGGTTTTTAGTCTTATCCTTAGATTCGATAATTACCTTCTCACGCATACCTGTTTGCTCATCCGCCTCTTCTTTGTAGGTATTATTTTCCTCGATAGCTTCAAATTCAACTTTACCTTCAGCTTCAGAAAGAATCACCGCATTGTATGGATCCCAAGCACAAATCTCATCTCCCTTCTTAATCGTTTGGCCTTCCTTAACGCGTAAGAATGAACCATAAGGAATATTAGAAGAAATTAAAATTTGCTTATTTGCTGGATTTAAGATTTGAATCTCACCTGAACGACCCATCACGATTTCTACTGGATTTCCCTCAGCGTCTGTCGAAGTAACCGAACGAACTTCTTCAAAATTAAGAACTCCATCAAATTTTGCTTTAACGCTCGCATCTAAGGAAACGTTTTGTGCAGTACCCCCCACGTGGAATGTACGTAATGTCAACTGTGTTCCTGGCTCACCAATGGACTGAGATGCAATTACACCTACAGCCTCACCTAAATTCACCATGGCCGCTGTAGCTAAGTTACGTCCGTAACATTTAGCACAAACACCACTTCTCGTTTCACAAGTTAATACTGAACGAATTTCAACCGACTCAATCGAAGTTTCATCGATGTGATTCGCCACTATTTCCGTGATTTCATCTCCCGAAGCAACAATCAATTCTCCTGAAAGTGGATCATATACATCATGAATTGAAACACGACCTAAAATACGCTCTGATAATGGTTCGATAATTTCCTCATTATCTTTCAATGGGAACACTTCGATTCCACGTAAAGTACCACAATCATCTTCATTCACAATCACATCTTGAGCCACATCATGTAAACGACGAGTCAAGTAACCAGCATCCGCAGTTTTCAAAGCAGTATCTGCCAAACCTTTACGAGCACCGTGTGTTGAAATAAAGTATTCTAATACGTCAAGACCTTCTTTAAAGTTAGAAAGGATTGGGTTTTCAATGATCTCGCCAATCGAACCTTGTAAGTTCTTTTGAGGCTTTGCCATCAAACCACGCATACCTCCTAATTGACGAATCTGCTCACGAGAACCACGAGCTCCCGAGTGCATCATCATGTAGATGGCATTAAATCCTTGGTTATCCTCCTCCATTTGCTTCATTAACGTCTCAGTGATCTTCGAGTTAACTTTAGTCCAAATGTCAATAACCGCATTATAACGCTCGTTATCTGTGATTAAACCCATTAAATAGTTATCCCAAACCGCTTGAACATCCGCCTGCGCCTTCTTCACTAATGAAGCTTTTTCAGCAGGAATTTGAACATCACCTATACCCATCGATAAACCACCATGGAAGGCTTGTTGGAATCCTAATTCTTTAATATCATCCAAGAATTGTGCTGTACGAGCCATTCCGCAAATCTTGTGAACTTGTGAAATGATTTGTTGCAATTTCTTCTTCGTCAATAATTCATTGATATATCCTACCGCTTCTGGAACACATAAGTTGAACAATACACGGCCAGCCACAGTTTCCACCATCTCTTGCACCAATGTACCATCATCTTTACGCACTGTGGCTTTTACCACGATGTTCGCATGCTTAGATAATTTCTTCTCATTTAAGGCGATAACAACCTCCTCAAAACCATAAAAACGTGATCCTTCTCCGTCCACTTTATGATCTGGAGTAGACTTACGTCCTTTGGTTACGTAATATAATCCCAAAACCATGTCTTGTGATGGCACCGTAATAGGGGCACCATTTGCAGGGTTCAAGATATTATGAGACGCAAGCATCAACAAAGAGGCTTCCA
The DNA here is from genome assembly GCA_013205605.1 of Cytophagales bacterium. Classification (GTDB taxonomy): domain Bacteria; phylum Bacteroidota; class Bacteroidia; order Cytophagales; family Spirosomataceae; genus Aquirufa. Next base: position 21,815 of record JABMMK010000064.1, read on the forward strand.
AAATCGCTTCATGTCCTAATGGAACGTGAACCGCCATCTGGTCACCGTCAAAGTCAGCATTAAATGCCGTACATGTCAATGGATGCAATTGGATCGCTTTTCCTTCAATTAATTTCGGTTGGAATGCTTGGATACCCAAACGGTGCAACGTAGGAGCACGGTTTAAAAGTACCGGATGTCCCTTCATGACATTTTCCAAAATATCCCAAACCACTGGATCTTTACGGTCAACTATTTTCTTCGCCGACTTAACTGTTTTTACGATTCCTCGCTCGATCAACTTACGAATAACGAATGGCTTGAATAATTCAGCCGCCATATCTTTTGGAAGACCACACTCGTGCATTTTCAATTCTGGGCCTACGACAATTACCGAACGTCCTGAATAATCGACACGCTTACCTAATAAGTTTTGACGGAAACGACCTTGCTTTCCTTTCAACATATCAGAAAGAGATTTCAAGGCACGGTTACCCTCAGAACGAACCGCATTTACTTTACGTGAGTTGTCAAATAAACTGTCGACAGCCTCTTGCAACATACGCTTCTCATTACGCAAAATTACTTCTGGCGCTTTGATTTCGATCAAACGCTTCAAACGGTTGTTGCGGATAATCACACGACGGTATAAATCATTTAAGTCAGATGTCGCAAAACGACCTCCATCCAATGGCACCAATGGACGTAATTCTGGTGGAATTACGGGAACCATTTTGATGATCATCCACTCAGGACGATTATCAATACGGCCTATCGACTCGCGGAAAGCTTCTACCACCTTCAAACGCTTTAAAGCCTCAGCTTTACGTTGTTGAGATGATTCAGTATCAGCAGAGTGACGTAAATCAGCAGATAAACTATTTAATTCAATGCGTGTCAACAACATATTTAATGCGTCAGCACCCATTTTGGCGATAAATTTCTGTGGATCCTCATCTGGAAGATGTTGGTTCTCACGAGGTAATTTATCTAAGATATCTAAGTATTCGTCTTCCGTAAGGAAATCAAGGTATTGACTACCGATTTTCCCCTCTTCAGCATACATACCTGCTTGAACGACCACATAACGCTCATAATAAATGATTTGATCTAATTTCTTAGTAGACAAACCTAGCATATAACCGATCTTGTTAGGTAAACTACGGAAGTACCAGATGTGTGCCACAGGAACCACCAATTCGATGTGTCCCATACGCTCACGACGTACTTTTTTCTCCGTAACCTCCACACCGCAACGGTCGCAGATGATTCCTTTGTATCGGATTCTTTTATATTTACCACAATGACATTCCCAGTCTTTTGTAGGTCCGAAGATACGCTCGCAAAATAAACCGCCCATTTCTGGTTTGTAAGTACGGTAATTGATCGTCTCTGGTTGGGTTACTTCCCCGTTTGAACTATCTAGAATTGACTCCGGCGAGGCCAATGAGATGGTCACTTTTTGGAAATCGCTATTCAGTTTTCTCGTCTTTTTAAATGACATTTTCTTTGTATTTTATTGGAAAATGAACTCTTTATAAAGGGCCTAAACCCTATTTTTATTACTCAAGGGTGATTTCAAGGGCTAAACCTCTCAATTCATGAATCAATACATTGAATGATTCTGGAATGTTAGGTTTAGGCATGTTCTCACCTTTTACGATTGCTTCGTATGCCTTAGCACGACCGATGACATCATCCGATTTCACCGTTAAAATCTCTTGCAAGATATTAGCAGCTCCAAATGCCTCCAGTGCCCAAACCTCCATC
>JABMMK010000065.1 GCA_013205605.1 Cytophagales bacterium
GAAAAGTGGTACGAGATATCTTAAGCTAGGTTGAGTATGAATAAAAAATGGAGGGGTATTGTTGAACAATTTGTACTCATATCTGCGGTATTTCTAGTGTTTTTATTGGCCTTTGAGGAACAAATCGTTGTTCCTGTTTGGCTTCAGTCCTTTGGCAGATTACACCCACTAGTCCTTCATTTCCCAATCGTTTTATTGGTTTTGTTAATGGCTTGGGAGTTTTTCCGATTTACCCGAGAAGCTTCTCCATGGATTGACACCGCGGAGCAATGGGTTTCTGATGCTTGGATTTTAGGAGCTGCCCTCACAGGACTTACTACTATTTTTGGCTTATTTCTTTCGAAGGAATCTGGATATTCGGGAGACACTTTGTTCTGGCATAAGTGGGCAGCCGTTACTTTATTTATCGTCTTTAGCGGAACCTACTGGATCAGAAATTTATCCTTTTACCAAAAGCTAAACTCCCGGTTGTTGATTGGATTGATGTCCATTTTACTGATCTCGACCGGCCATTTTGGTTCAGAACTTACGCATGGAGATGGTTTTGTGTTGGAGCCTTTCCAACAAGGAAAACAAGTCTATCTTGAGGATGCCATCGTTTTTGATCACATGGTCAAGCCTATTTTTGAAAAAAAATGCATGAGCTGTCATAACCCTGAAAAGAAAAAAGGGGACCTTGATTTGTCTACCAAAGAAGGTATTTTAAAAGGGGGTAAATCCGGCAAATTATTTGTCACAGGAAAACCTGAAATAAGTCTATTATTAGAGCGAATTCATCTTCCTTTAGAAGACAAAAAACACATGCCGCTCTCAGGACAGCCACAGTTGACCGATGAGGAGAAAATGATTTTAGCTCTTTGGATCAAAGGAAACGCAACATTTACTAAAAAAGTGTTGGAATTGCCTGCAACAGATTCGCTCCGTATCATGGGTAATACCTTATTTAATTCTGTTCAGGACGAGGCCACAAATTATGACTTTTCAGAGGCGAGTCAGGAAACCATAGACGAATTAACCAACGAGTACCGAACGATTGCCACAGTCGCCAAAAACTCCCCAGCTTTACGCGTTCATATCTTCAATAAAAGTGAATTTAATTCCAAGAAACTAGAGGAATTAGTAGCCATAAAAAAACAAATCGTTTTTCTAAGTGTGGCTAAAATGCCTGTGAAAGATTCGGATTTGTTGACCATCGCCCAATTTGAAAACTTAGAGCGCTTGGAATTAAACTTTAGCAATGTTACGGCTAAAGGACTTTTAGCGCTCAAAACGTTAACCCATTTAAAAAGTATTTCACTATCAGGAACGCAAGTAAATTATCGAGATTTACAAATAGCCATGCAAGGGTTAAAAAAGCTTCAGGCCATTTATCTTTGGGATACACCACTCACTGCGGAAGACCTTAAAGCGCTATCTACTAAATTTAAATCGGTCCAAATCATAGGTGGATTTAAAGACGATGGTAAAAGCCCCATAAAGCTTAATCCACCTGAGTTAAAAAATACATCGACCATTTTTGACACGAAAGCGCCGCTCACCTTATTCCATACGATTAAGGGAGTTGAGATACGTTATACGATGGATGGAACACCTATCGACAGTTCTAAATCTCCCATTTTTAATGGAAATGTGACGATTAATTCCAACACAAGAATCAGAGCGAGAGCGTTTAAAACAGGTTGGATCGGAAGTGATGAAGCGGTTTTCGAATATTATAAATGTGCGATTACCCCGGATAGTGTCACGGTTGTTTTGCCATTAAATCGGGTGCATAAAGCCAATGGGCCAAAATCATTTTTCGACAGGAATCTAGGAACCTTTAGTGCCAATGCTCCTGCATGGGCTAATTTTTGGACCGGAGTTCGAAATAATGACATGGAATTAAATCTAAATTTCAAAACTCCAAAAACCATTTCCATTGTTTCTTTGCGGATAATGGAAGAATTAACCACCGGAATTTTCCCACCTCAAGCCATCGAGATATGGGGGAAAACAAATGCAAA